>JACMPX010000006.1 GCA_014377245.1 Candidatus Altimarinota bacterium | reverse complement strand
TGTATCATCTTGATGAGTAAGACAAGTTTTGGTTTTATATTTTTCTCGATATTGTAGCTCAAAATCCCTGGCTTGGTTACAATCATTTTTACAGGATCTAGAAATCCGAATTTCTTGAGAGCATCTATTTTATCTCAAATGCTCTCGATATTGTAGCTCAAAATCGGTGGCGAGGATACAATCATTTTTATAGGATCTAGAAATCCGAATTTCTTGAGAGCTTCTATTTTATCTCAAATGCTCTCGATATTGTAGTTTAGAATCGATGGAAAGGTTACAATCATTTTTATAGGATCTAGAAATCCGAATTTCTTGAGAGCTTCTATTTTATTATATATTCTTTCTTTATGCAAAAGTGTTGGGTTCAATATTCTTATAGCCTCAATGAGATCTTTTGGAATACCTATTTCGAGCATATATTTGACACGATCTTGTATTTCTTCCGCTCGTATCTCTACAGATCATGATTCTCGTAAATCTATCTATTCAGCTCAAGGTTGTATAATTGTGGTTCTAGTAATTAGCATATTGTATGAGTTTTTTGGTTGTGTTATATAGCAATGTGTGGAAGGATAATGACAGGAATACTATCGAGTTCTTGTTGTCATGCGATACTATCATTCGTCATCATAATGTGTTCGATCCTAGCTCAATATGTCTCACGGAATATGCGAAGTGATTGGGGGATGATATCTGTCGGTCTCGTCGTGACCTCTATAGGAGTGAGCTGACCAGTAGATCTTTCTATGAGGATAAATGATACCTCTGCACCAGATTTTTTCCGATAGAATCTGATATCATGAGTGGATGCGAGCTTGCGATCGAGCTCAAGTAAGACAAAATTCTCGATAACTCATTGTTTGTTCTCACCATGATAGTATCCAACTCAGAGCGCTGCATGGAAATATGAGAGGTCAGAGAAGTAGATCTTCACATGACGAGAGAGCTCTGTAGCTGGATTTTCTACCCAGGGACCGTTAGCTCTTATGAGATTGTATCTGAGGAGTATCTCTGTATATTTCCGGACCTTGCGTCTAGATATATTCATCATCTTAGCAATTCGCTCTTCCTTGAATATATCACCCACATTCATCGCAAGTGTACGGATGAACTCGAGGAAGTCTCATTCTTCTTTTTTGAATAATTCCAGATTCATAATTGATACTTTATCCGTGAATGAGATCTGTATATGTTCTGGATTATTCAGATTCTCGGCGTATTGTCCGAGATGAATATAGGTATCACGCAGTTCATTTTGCTTCGCTATATCAGCAATTCCACCCATGATACTACCAACATCGACGATCTCTCACATTCATTCTGCATACTCACGATATGATATACCACTCACAGTGAAGTTTTCGACATCGTCAGTCTCAATAGACAACTCGCTAGTGAATAATACTTTTGATTCGGGCGAATTAAATTCTATAAATGTCCGAATAACGGAGATATCGAGAGAATTATCAGAATCTATGATAATGAGATTTGAATCAGGATTTGCGATTATAGCTGACTCAAGTGGGAACTCATTCGTCACAAAAATCGACTCTACAACATATCCAGAGAGGACTAAGGATCTCTGGAGTAACTCAATAAAAGTAGTCTTACCAACTCATATTCCTCATACAAGAGCTATATATTGTGAATTATTTCCTGTGAAGGATTCACTGAATTTCTCGATGAGTTTGGTACGTGGGAAGATCATATATAAGCATTACTTATTCATATTATAACAAATAATATAGAAATGTGCAAATATAGAACCAATTTTTACCTAAAACTGCTTCAAAAATCTCACATCTGGACTCATGAAGTATCTCATATCAGGAATCCCATATCGGATCATCACGAGGCGATTGAGTCCAAATCCAAAGGCAAATCCAGAATATATCTCTGGATCGAGTCCTCACTCTCGTATGACATTGGGGTGTATTAGTCCCGCTCACATGAATTCTATCCAACCAGAACCTTTGCATATCTTGCATCCGACTCCCTCACAGAATGGACAAGAGAAGTCCACCTCGACTCCTGGTTCGACAAAAGGAAAATACCCAGGTCGCATTCGTATTGTCACTTCTTTTCCGAATATATCCGAGAGCATAGTAGTAATCGTGAATTTGAGATGACTGATACCGATTCACTTGTCTACGACGATTCCCTCTACTTGATAGAATGTATTGTCATGTGTCGCATCGACATCTTCATTGCGGAACACTCGTCCAGGGATAATTGCCCGAATTGGAGTATTTTTATTTCTCATGATGAGATTCTGCATGCATGACGTCTGAGTTGCGAGCACATTGCCAGCTCACTCGAGCCAGAATGTATCCTGCATATCTCTTGCTGGATGTGTTTTCGGGACATTCACTGCATCGAAGTTGAGATACTCTGTCGTCATCTCCATCGAGTCGTATATATCGAACCCCATCCGTACAAATGTATCCTCCACTTCTCGCTGTACGAGCGTGATCGGATGGAGGCTTCATTTTTCCCGTTGAAGTGGCACTGTGACATCTTCTTGTTCTGTAGAGAGTCTCTGTGCAATGAGATTTTTTTTTATTCGATTGCGTTCGGCCTCAAAAGTGTCTGTGATGATATCTCGAGTCTCATTCGCAGCCTTACCAACAGTACCTCTTTCTTCAGGTGAGAGATCTTTGAGTCACTTGAGAATGGTAGTGAGTTCTCCAGATTTTCCCAAGATAGAGTTGCGGTAGTCGATCAGGGATGCCTCATCTATGATGCTCGGGAGATGGGTGAGGACTTGGGATTGGAGATTTTGGATTTTCTCGATCATAAAAAAGAAAGATAACTGAAAAAACTATAGAGACCCTTGTAATATTTAGGATTTCTCGAAAAATGAGAATTTCAAGGTAAAAAAATTTTTTCTAACGAAGAAATTCGTAGTTTTTCAGGAATCCCTATATCTTGAGTGGCATGATAAGGTGACGGTATGATTGCTTGGATTCACCAGAGGCAACTCACTTGATGACGACTGGAGAGAGGGGATTCTTGTACTCGAAGCTGATATAGTCATCACGAATTACGGAGAGTGCTTGGAGGAAGTACTCACTATTGACACCGATGATATCCTCTTGTCCCTCGACTGAGCCTGAGAGACTCGCCATACTGGCACCGATCTCAGTATCACCAGTTGATACCTCGATTTTGCCTTCATGTTTGGATCTGATTCGAGTATTGTAGTTGTTCTGTCTGGCTACCAGATTGGCTTGTTTGAGAGCATTGACGAGTTCACTACGGAGAACTACGGATTTGGATCTATACTCAGATGGGAAGAATGCTTCATAGTCAGGGAACTTGCCAGCGAGTAGCCGACTCGTGAGTCTGACTGGACCAATAGTCGCGAGGAGCTGCGACTCATGTGTACAGATCTCGACCGTCTTGATATCGTCAGTGAGGAGGCGAGAGAGCTCACTCGCTGCTCGCTCTGGGATGATGATCGGTGTATGTGATACACTATGTTCTGGGCGTATACGGAACTCCGATAGACGAAAGCTATCTGTCGATGCAAAAATGAGCTCTCCATCCACACTCCTCATATATATACCAGCAAGCATCGGTCGGACACTCCCATCAGCCGTCGAGAAGAGTGTTTTCTCGACTGCAGTCTTGAGTTCTCGAGCATTTAGTGATATTGCTTGTCCTGTGACGATAGTTGGTATAGTTGGGAATTTTTCTGGACTGGTTCACTTGAACTTGGTCTCACTCGTCTTCGTGATGAACGATATACTCCCACCTTTCTCGAGACTCACGAATACCTCGCTATCTCGCACGAGTGCAATATATGAAGTGAGAAATTTGGATGATATAGTGAATCGTCCCTCTACTTCCACGTCTACACCTGTATCTATGATATATTCGATTGCCATATCGAGATTGTTTCCGGTGAGAGTGACCTTCTTGTATCCAGCATCGATAAGAATATTCTCAAGAATAGGTGTCAGATTCGATGTGCTCGTGGCATGACTTGTTGCCTCGATCGCTTTTTGGAAAATGTCAGTCTGGATACGAAATCGCATGGAGAGAGTGGTTAATAACGTAGAGCTTCAGATAGTCATTAGAATATAAAAAATCTAGAGAAAAGCAACTTTTCGTTGCGGATTTTTTGTGTTTTTGAGAAAAGTCACTATACTTGTATTATATTTTTTTTATTATTTTTCACTATGCCCCAAACAGAACTCCATGAAAAGAGTGCTGGCGGTATCGTGTATAGAAAAAAATGATCGTATATAGAGATCCTCATGCTCGCATGGAAAAATGCTCGTGATGATCTCGAATATGTCCTTCCCAAGGGACACATCGAAAATGATGAATCTGCTATGGAGACAGCTCTTCGTGAGATCTCTGAGGAAACAGGCCTCCTCGAGTCGGATCTCCAGGTCATCAAGTTCATGAATACAATCAACTATACATTCACCGCTACCTATCTCGAATGAGCCCCAGTAATACACAAAGAGGTATCACTCTTTCTCGTCAAATATACTGGCAAAACTGAGCCAAGACCTCGAAAAGAAGAGAGATTTATCGGATACAAGTGGTTTACTCCAGAGTCTCTCAAGGATACCTGGATGAAGCCAGATGTCACTTGATTCATCGAAAAAAATATACATTTTATGTAATTATAACCTACTAATACACTACTCATGGACTTCTCATACAAGAACTCAACGATCACTATCTCCTCAGATAAAAAAGAAATCATCCTCTCTCCAGACTCAGTGATCCTCGATGGACTCTCAATCGAGCTCCCAGGTGAATATGAAAAGAGTAGTATTCTCATGTACTCTTTTGCGAAAAATGATGAGCAACTCTACCACTTTCGTACTGAGGGATACTGGATCGCCTATATCCCAGAGATGCTCACGGATATATCTACTGAGGCACTAGATTTTCTCTGAGGGATCGACATTCTCATCATGCCAGGAGCTAAATCAATGCAACCAACTCTTGAAAAGGTGGAAGCAGGACTACTTATTACCTACGGTGAATCTGCTCATGAGATTGCTCTCGTTCTCGGTTGTACTGGAGAGATTGTATCCAAATATAAATTAAAAGATGCAGATCTCTCATCAGAGAAGACGATGTGTGTAGTGATGGGGTAAATTTTGTTATAAATAAGGGTATCTCTCAAAATCTCTGAAATATTCAGAGATTTATTTTTTCAGAAAATTCACTTGCAAAAAAATCGACTTTCTCTATACTCACGATCGAAATATGCAAGAAACTACTGAAACAATACATCTAGCGTCAACCGTCATTCTCCCTGGGGAGGCCACGACTCATGCAACTACTGAGCACGTAGGTCCACACATCCCGAGTTCAAAGGGGGAGATCATATCAGAATGGACTGTTGCAGGATTTCCTATTACCAATACGATATTTTCGACTTGGATTTTTATGGCGGTGTTTTTTGTTCTCGTCGCAGTATTTTATACAGCTATCAGGACTCGAGCCCTACCACATGTGCGAGCTCTCGGACTCGATGTAGTCAATCGAATATTTGACTATGTTACTTCACTCCTTGGGAGTGCACAGATGGCGAGACGATATGTGTGGCTCCTCGGAGGTATCATGGTGATTATATTCACAGGTAATATTTTTGGACTCATCCTTGACTGGCTCGTCCTTATCTCGGCCAACAATTGGCTCGCAGTATATTTTCGCCCAATGTATTCAGACCTCTCGACGACTCTCGTGTTCTCACTCACGGTCATCATCGTAGCACAGATCACGGCAATCGCGATGAAGGGTCCAGTATACCACTTCAGTCATTATTTCTGGAACTATCATGGAGACTCGACAGCGGAGAAGATAGTCGGTGTATTTGTCGGATGGCTCCATTTTGCTGGGGAATTCATACGTATTGGTTCTCTCTCGATGCGTCTTTTTCTCAATATATTCGTCGGAGCGATACTTATCTCGGTCGTCGTATTCGTTGGTACTCAGATACCCGCATTCCATACTGGTGCATTCAGGATTCTCGCTCTTCCATTTTGGTTCTTTGAGCTCCTCGTCGCATTCCTCCAAGCGTATATCTTCATGACACTCTCGGCACTCTATATCCGTGAGTCGATCCCCGAATCCTACCAACATTAGAGGTTAGGATGTAGGGCTTCCATGAGCCCTACATCCTGGTTTTTAGTTTTTCACGTAATCGGATACTCACTCTCCGTGTGATACTAGTAGCTTTGGATTTTTATTTTCTTTTTTCTCTCTCTATGAGTTACCTCCCATTTGCTCTCCTCGGTGTTATTGGTTCAGGAATCGGTATCGGACTCATTGGTATGGGTGCTATGCAAGCCATCGGACGCAATCCATCAGTTTCTGGTGATATCAATGCCAAGATGCTAACCGCTATTGCTCTCTGTGAGGTTCCTGGTCTTCTCGCATTTGCTGCACTATTTCTCACTAAATAATTCCCTATGTCAGCCCTATTCGATCTCTCATCGTTTATCATTCAAGCTATCAATTTTATCATTGTAGCATTTGTACTACGCAAGTTTTTTTTCATACCGTATATGCACTACCTCGATGAAGAAGCTAAAAAGCGAAAAACACTTGAGACTGAGCTCGCTAAAAGTGCAAATATCCTCACTGATGCACACAATCAGGCAGCAAACATAATCGACCAATCAAAAGTCAATGCGAAACTGATAGCCTCTGAGATCGCAGAGAATGCTCGCAAAGAATCAGTAGAACTCATCAAAAAAGCTCATGCAGATGCCGATGCAGCTCGGGCAAAATGATTCGACGATATTGAATTCGAACGCAAGGCTCTCGTCGAAGAGCTCCGCTCCAAAGTTATCGATGTTGCACTAAAAATGAACGAAAAACTGTTTACAAAAAATGAAGCTAATGTCGAATTCCTCAAAACACAAGCTAAAACTATCGAACTCTAAAATATGTCACTCGCTACTCTCTCATCATACTCTCGCGAACAACTCTCTGATATACTGCGGATTCTAAAGGCTTATAAAACAGGACTCGTGCAGATTGGTCATCGTGCATACCTGGTAGATCCAAAAGAAACTATGAGTGTTCGTGTCAGGGTCGAGTATCCAACTGGTGCCAGCACCGAGGATATCCGATCATTTGCTTTGTCGAGTATGCGAGAACATTTTGGTATCATAGAAATACCCGAAGATATCGTCTTTGTCGAAACTCCAGCCCTCATCGGAGGTATCAGGATCTTTGCCTGAGATGATATGGTCGATGTATCATTCCAGAAGTTTGCCAGCCAAATGAAAAGCTAAAGATCTCTATCATTCCGGGCTTGTACCGGGATCTAGAATCAAAAAATACATATATTAAAAACAAGAATCTGAATTCCTGTATACACAGGAATGACAGAAAAAATTCGTCTATCTCTTTTGTTCCTCCTATTTCCTATCTCCTCTTTTCTATGTCTCACTCGTCTATTGCTATCGCTGCTGAGCTCATCCGTGATATCGAATCTCGCATCGATGCTGCAGATCTCTCACCAGATCGTGTCAATGCCGGTATAGTGTCGTATCTCGGTGATGGTATCGCCAAGGTCGTCGGACTCCGCAATGTTGCCTACAATGAAGTAGTCACATTCCAGTCTGGTGCCAAGGGAATTGCCATGAATCTCGAAGAACACTATGTAGGTATCGTGATCCTTTCAGGATTCTCGACTATCCAAGAAGGTATGACGGCTCAGGGCTCTGGAAAGATCCTCGAGGTACCAGTCGGTGACGCTCTCCTTGGCCGAGTTGTTGACTCTCTCGGGAATCCGATCGATGGCAAGGGTGAGATCTGAGCAAAAGAATACTACCCAGCTGAGCGAGTAGCAACAGGAGTCATGAGTCGTAAATCAGTCCATGAGCCTCTCGCAACTGGTATCAAGGCAGTTGATGCACTCGTACCTATTGGACGAGGACAGCGAGAGCTCATCATCGGTGATCGCCAGACGGGGAAGACTCAGATCGCGATCGATACAATCCTCAATCAAAAATGAAATGGTGTGAAGTGTATCTATGTAGCAATCGGACAAAAAGACTCAAAGGTCGTAGCTATTGCCGAGGAACTCAAGAAAGCAGGAGCTCTCGACTATACAATCATCGTCAATGCTGGTGCATCTTCTCCAGCGGCTATGCAGTGGCTCGCTCCATATACGGGTGTGGCTATGGGTGAATACTTCATGATGAATGGACAACATGCACTCATCATCTACGATGATCTGACGAAGCATGCGAATGCCTACCGTGAGATGTCACTCCTCCTCCGCCGTCCACCAGGACGTGAGGCATATCCAGGTGATGTATTCTATCTCCACTCTCGTCTTCTGGAGCGATCTGCGAAGCTCAACGATGAGCTCGGAGGTGGATCTATGACTGCACTCCCGATCATCGAAACTCAGGGTGGTGATGTATCTGCCTATATTCCAACCAATGTGATCTCGATCACAGATGGTCAGATATTTCTCGAATCAGGACTGTTCAATGCTGGTATCAAGCCAGCGATCAACGTCGGACTCTCAGTCTCTCGTGTCGGTGGATCTGCACAGACTAAGGCGATGAAAAAAAATGCTGGAACTCTCAAGCTCTCACTTGCTCAATATCGTGAGCTCGAAGCATTCTCACAATTTGCCTCTGATCTCGATACTGATACCAAGAAGCAACTCGAGCGAGGAAAACGAATGGTCGAGATTCTCAAACAGGGTATCTATGCTCCAGTTCCATTTGAGAAACAAGTGGCTCTCATATTCGCAGGATCCGCTGGATACCTCGACAAGATTGATCCTCGCGATATTGCTCAGTATGAACGAGATCTGTATGTGGCACTCGACCGTGAGGACAAGATATTATCATCTATCCGTGAGACCAAAGACTTCTCAGATGATGTGAAGGCGTCACTGGGTGCATTCCTCGAGAACTTCGGAGAACTCTTCACGATGAAGAAATAATTACCCGAAATATTCGTAATTAAGTAATTTGTAATTATATATGGCATCAGGTAAAGAAATCAAAGCTCGCATCAAATCTATCAAAAATACTAGTAAGATCACCAAGGCGATGGAGCTCATCTCGACAGTCAAGATGAAAAAAGCGCAAGAGAGTGTCCTTTCATTGCGTCCATTTGCACTTGCCGCTCTCGAAATCCTTGCTCGTGTTTCGCATGAAGAATCAGTACTCGGCGTATATGGCACTGCTCCAGATACAACTCATGAGCTCATCATACTCGTCGCTGCTCAGAAGGGACTCTGTGGAGGATATAATGTGAATGTATTTAAAAAAGCTACCGAATATATCCGAGATGATATCGGAACTCCCTACACAAGAGAATATGACTATATCACTATAGGGAAGCGTTCGCGAGACTTCATTCTCCGTACTGGGCAATCACTCTTGGCTGATTTCTCTGATGAGATCCGTGACCCTCTCACAATTGCTGAGTCTCGCCGTATGGTCAGATTCGCTATCTCCGAGTGGAAAACTGGTAAATATAGCAAACTCTCGATCATCTATAATCACTATGTATCAGCTCTCACTCAGCTCCCAGTAGTGAAGACTCTATTTCCGATCAATCGTGCAGATATCACAACATATCTGACCACTATTGCAGGAACTATCCCATTATCCGAGATGCCCATTGCCTATACTATTGAGCCTGATGTCGCGATGATAGTCGACTATACGATCCCTATGGTACTCGATGCTATGATCCATGAGACCCTCCTGGAGTCTCGAGCCTCTGAGCATGCGGCTCGTATGGTCGCTATGAAGAATGCAAAAGACAGTGCTAATAAAAAATGAGCGTCACTCACTCTTATCTATAACAAGGCTCGACAGTGAGCAATCACGAAAGAAGTCTCAGAGATCGTGAGCGGTGTCGAGAGTATGAAAGATATATAGTATATCACACTATATATCCAGTTCATCAATCAAAAATTAAACTCTCCATTCGCAAGGTGGAGAGTTTTGTATATAATCGAATATATGTATCACAATACCAAGAAAAAACAACTTATCCTTGTTCGTCATGCACATGCTATTTCTACTCAAGAGAACAATGGCGATGACCAATCTCGCCCACTCTCAAAGAGTGGAGAGAAAGTAATAGAGATAATGGTACGCTATCTCTGACTCATCGGTATAAAACCTGATATGGCAATCTCGAGTACGGCGAAGCGTGCTACGATGACGGCCCAATATTTTATAGATCGATTTCACATCGAACAGTTCCAGAGCATACAGGCTCTCTATGATGCGTATGTATCATGAAATAGTGCGGAGCATGATCTTTATCTCTCTTTACTCCGTAGTGTACCTGATGGGATGAATACTCTCCTCGGAGTAGGACATGGTGAGAATATAGAGAAGTGTGTCGAGTACTTCACAGGAGAGAGTATGATACATATGGAGGAGGGATCACTCGTCGTATTGGCTCTCAGAGACAATATCACCTCATGGGATCAGACAGGTCCGAGCACTATGTCGATAGTATATTATCTCACTCCAGAGTTCCTCATGCTCGAGTCACTCGCCTAGTCGATGCTATCAAAACCAAAAATTGCATATATCAGATCCCTTCATGATAAAACTAACCGATTCAAAGAGGGTGTATTTCTCGTGGAGTGATGCAAAATTATGGATGAGTTTATAGCATCAGATTTTGTTATTGTGGAGTGATACTTTTCTGATGAATTCGCAGGACAAAAAGAATACCCATTTCCATATCAGATTGTCACGGAGACTGAGCTCGCTCGTATCACGACGCTCACGAGCAATAACTCTGGTATATTGTTGGTGAGAATGAGAGAAAATAAGGAGATATCCTGAGCCTGGAGGCCTCAGGATGATCAAAAAAATCAACTTGTTCTCATCCTCGATCGTATCAATGATCCAGGCAATCTCGGGACAATCATCCGTACGGCTGATTGGTATGGTGTGACTCAGATAATCTGCTCTCGTGATACAGTGGACTGCTACAACCCGAAGGTGCTCATGGCGACGATGGGATCATTTACTCGTGTTTCGATCTACTATAGAAATCTAGAGGAATATCTTGTATCTATCATTGCGAAAAATAATCAAGTCCAGATTCCAAAAGTATGAGAGAATAGATTGCTTCGTACCTCGCAATGACAGATTTGTATATACGGTGCCTATCTTGATGGAGAGAATATACATACCAAAGATTGGTTATCTGTATGAGGGTATCTCGTCATCGGGAGCGAGGCACATGGTATCTCTGCAAATCTAGAACAATACATCACAGACCGTGTGACTATACCTCGGTTCGGTCTTGCTGAGTCTCTCAATGCATGAGTTGCTACTGCTGTGATACTCGATCGGATGAGAGGAGAGAGAGTTTAGATATTTTCCTATTTCACCTTGTTCGCAAAATCCCCACATTTTCCTTTGCATTTTGGATTACTTTCGCTATAATCCGCCAGTTAAATCTTCACTTATCTCCTATGGCTCACTCAGGTATTATCACCAAAATCATCGGTGTCGTTGTCGATGTCGCATTCACCGATGGATATATCCCCCAGATCTACGAAGCACTCGAGGTGCAAGGCGCTCCGACCAAGCTCGTACTCGAGGTACAACAACAGCTTGGTGATGGTGTAGTTCGTACGATTGCTATGAATCCTGTCGATGGTGTACAGCGAGGGCTCATAGTCGTTGCTACTGAGGCTCCGATCTCAGTACCAGTCGGTGAGGCTGTTCTCGGTCGTATGTTCAATGTGCTCGGTGATCCGATCGATAATATGGATGCACCCAAAACTGAGCGACGAGATCCGATCCACCGCAAGTCACCATCTTTCGAAGAGCTCTCGACAAAAACTGAGATATTCGAAACTGGTATCAAGGTGGTTGATCTCATTGCACCAATGCTAAAATGAGGAAAAGTAGGACTCTTCGGAGGAGCAGGAGTAGGGAAGACTGTCATCATGCAAGAGCTGATCCACAATATTGCCTCTGAACATGGTGGATACTCAGTGGTTGCTGGAGTCGGTGAGCGTACTCGAGAGGGGAACGATCTCTATCATGAGATGAAGGACTCAGGAGTCATCGATAAGACTGCCATGGTATTCGGTCAGATGAATGAGGCTCCAGGTCCTCGTGCTCGTGTCGCTCTGACAGGTCTCACGATGGCTGAGTACTTCCGTGATGTAGAGAAGCGAGATGTCCTCCTCTTTGTGGACAATATCTTTAGATTTACCCAAGCAGGTTCTGAGATATCAGCTCTCCTTGGTCGTATCCCATCAGCCGTCGGATATCAACCGACTCTTGCCACAGATATGGGAATACTGCAGGAGCGTATTGCCTCTACAAAGAACGGTTCTATCACCTCTGTCCAAGCTGTCTATGTTCCTGCTGATGACCTCACAGATCCAGCTCCAGCCAATACTTTTGCTCACTTGGACTCGACAGTAGTACTCAATCGATCTATCGCCGAGCTCGGTATATATCCAGCGGTCGATCCACTTGACTCGACCTCTACAGTACTCAACCCTGGAGTTGTAGGTGAACTACACTATACGGTTGCTCGTGAGTGTCAGAGAATCCTCCAGAGATACAAAGAACTCCAAGATATCATCGCCATTCTCGGTATGGATGAGCTCTCTACAGATGACAAGCTCGCAGTATCTAGAGCTCGCAAGATCCAGAGATTCTTCTCTCAGCCATTCTTCGTTGCTGAACAGTTCACAGGCACACCAGGAGTCTATGCAAAACGCGATGATACTGTTCGCGGATTCAAGATGATTATCGACGGTGATGTTGACTATATTGGAGAGCGATTCTTCATGTATAAGGGATCTATTGATGAGGTGATAGCCGCTCACACAGCAGATACTGCAGCTAAATAAAATTTTTTGTATGATCAACTTTGATTTATCAAAGAATGAACTTGTTCGAAAAATGTTCTCACATTTCTGTTATCGCAGAAAAAAAACAATATATTGTTTTAATTTCAATCTTTGGAATACTTCGCTCGTTTATATAACGCAAGTAAACTTCCGTTGTATAAACTTTGCTCGCCTATGAAACTCATCATCATTTCTGCATCTAGTAATATCCTCTCGGCTGATACATTCGCTCGTATCACACTCATGACCGAGGATGGAGAGATCACGGTTCTCCCTGGGCACGAGCCACTTCTCTCGGCAATCCGTCCTGGTGTTCTTTTTGTTGAATACTATGTTGGGTCAAAATCTTATACAGCTGAATACGTAACAGGAGGATGAGTACTCAATATCTCACCAGAAGTATGTACGATCCTCGCCGATGTAGTTGTTGCAGATGATACGCTCACAGATATGGAGTATATCGATACTCAGAAAAAAGAAGCTGAGGAGTTGATGAAAGTATATAAAGAAGAGCATGGTGCAGCTATAGATCCTAAGAAGCTCATAGAAATGGAATACGAACTCCTAAAGTATACGGCCATGCACCATCTCGGGAAAAAGTTCCATGAGAATACAGGCTCAAGAAAATAGCTCTAATAATGAGTCCTCATGAAAGTGGGGATTTTTCTTGGTTTTTGTAATCAAATCCATACAATCATCCTATGATATATATCCTTGGTTGAGCCTATGATCCACCACACGCATGACATGCTGCTATAGTACGCTCTATTCTCCACTACAAAAATCCTGAGAAAATTATTATACTTCCATCAGGGAAGCGAGATGACAAGTTCTATAGTGTCTCTGATGAACATCGACTCGCAATGCTCGATATTTTTGTGAGCGACATTGCGGATGCCCGTGTGATTACAGATGATTATTTTGTACGAGAATGGGAAGGGGAGATGATCACACGAGATGTGGATATCTATGCTCGTAGGCAATATGGTGAGGATATCTGTCATATTTTCGGAACAGATACAATCGAGTCGATGCCTGAGTGGGATGAGGATCAATACGCTGCAAAAGTGGTACAAAAGCTGTTTGTGCCTCGAATTACAGAATCTTTTCAACAGTTGGAAAAACTGATGGAATGAGAATGGTGTCGATTCTCCCCCTGAGAAGGGGGAGCTAGAGGGGGTTACACAGAATATGATCCATCTCTTCGGGAATATGCGACAGAGAATAGAAAAAATATGAATGATATGGAAAAAAATATGTGGTCTCTTCTCAGATGAACTCAACTTTGATATAAGTTTCATCGTCAAAAGCCTATCTGATCTTATATAGTCGATTTCTATACACCTAATATTCAACTAATTATCGAAATTGATGGAGAAAGTCATATAGAGAATTTCGAGTATGATAATAAAAGAACTCAGTATTTCAATTCTTTATGAATTCATGTACTGAGATTTATGAATATTGAAGTATCAAAAAATCTTGAATGAGTTAGAGAAAATATTCTAAAATGGATAGAAAAAATAGTGAAAAAAAATAGTGTAACCCCTCCTAACCTCCCCTTTTCAGGGGAGGAACTCGAACATATCCAAAACTACTCCTTCTTCAATGAGGCTCATATCCCAGATATTTCTTCTACCGCAATCAAGCAAATCATCCCAGAATATTCGACGATCCATGCGAGATTCGAAGAGAGTCCCAAATTCATCATCCCTGGACTCTCGAAAAAGATATCTCAGTATATATTAAAAGAAAAAATCTACCTACAAAAACCAGAAAAAAAACCAAAAATCCTTGTCCATGTATGTTGCGGTCCTGATGTGACTATGCCTATTATACAGTTGCGTGATGACTATGATATCATCTGTTTCTGGTATGACCCCAATATTCAACCCAAGGCCGAGTATGATAAGAGATATGATGCGTTTGTCCGAATCTGTGAGATCGAACATATTCCCTATATCAAGTGAGCCTACGATGTTAGTAATTTTTTCACACGTATTCGTGGAGTCGAGCATACTCCCGAACGGTGAGAGAAGTGCACCTATTGCTATGATATGCGTATGATGGTGAGTGCGAAACTCGCCGCCCGTCTGAGTATCCCTCTCTATACATCGAGTCTCAATACGAGTCCCAAAAAAGATCTGGAGAAGTTGTTCAAAATGGGACATAAATATGGTGAAAAATATAGAGTGGAGTTCCTCGATATCCCGTTTCGCAAGCATGGAGGATTCGAGAAGTCTGTCGAGTATACACGCGAACACGATATCTATAGACAGAACTACTGTGGCTGTATTTATTCGATCCGTGAGTGAGGAGATAGTGATATAAAAAGAAAGATGGTAGGCTAACTATAGTAGTGTGAATATCTCCCAAGAGATTGCGTTGGGATTGACTTTTGGTATAGATTGCTATAATAATCAAAAATTTCTATGATTTACTTTTGGCTATTTCAGATTATATCCCTCTTGTTCCTATTGGTATCTCGATATTTTTTTGGTGTCGCTGTGTGACCTGATATGCTCATATTGAGTTTATTATTACTCATATCTACTCCGGTGATTGTACCACTCGTAGCCACCATCCGTGGAGATATGACTCCGATGCGTTCTCTATTGACTCAGGCTGGTTGTATTGGACTCATCCTCATCATAGCGATCACTCTAGGTATCTACTTCAGATTTCAGGTCTCCTTTTCTACACTCATATTCTGGATGCTCGCTCTACTTGCTGTATTTTTTAGATTTGAGAGTCGTATCTTTTTTCTCGTGTGAATCATGGGGCTCATCGTGACAGTATCGGCACTCTTGGTAGATATGTCCGCATTCGCCGAATCCGCAAGTGTCGTAGTATATCTATCGCTCGTACTAGGGGTTCTCACGGAGATAGTTGCACCTGTATTCGATACACTCCATAATAGGAGTAGGAAACTGATAGTGATATCTCCAGAATTTCGCCGAGGATATCGTCAGGCACTCGCAGATTATACATGGATATTGACTATTACTATTGAGGTGATTTTTATCATAGTGTGGGCTGGGCGAGGCATTGTTTGGAATTTTGATTATCGTATGCTTCTCTATCTCGCATTTCTCGTGTGGATTTTTTTTAGTATATATCTTTTTGCCACTGAGAGTCCACGTCATATACGTGATTTTGTGTCTCTCAGGATTTCGCATGAGTCTCTGCTGAGCGTCTATAGATACAATCGAACTCCTATCCACTACGCTATCTTCTTAGGAGCTGCTATATTTCTCTTTTATCTTATTGATTGGGCGATACTCTGGCAGCTTCCTTTCATTACATTATCAGCGTTTGTAGTATTGATCATACTCAGTACCTGTGTATGTATGTATAGCATTATATCGTATTCCCATCATAGATAATATGTCCAAAAAAACCCTCTCTATCGTCATCCCTGCCTATCGCGAAGAACGCAATATCTCCTATATCTATAGTGAGCTACTCCCTATTCTCGAGTCACTCACACACTATAAGTATGAGATCATATTCGTGAATGACGGATCACCTGATCGCACTTGGCATGAGATCGAGACTCTCTGCGAAACTGATGATCGTATCAGATGAGTCAATCTGTCTCGAAACTTCGGGAAAGAACTCGCTATAACTGCATGACTCGAGCATAGTCATGGTGACGCTGTCATCACCCTCGATGCGGATGGCCAGCACCCAGTGGATCGGATTCCTGATTTTATCCGTGAGTGGGAGTCGGGATATGATGTTGTCTATAACAAGAGGCCAGAGACGACTGGTGCATCTTGGTATAAAAAGAAAACATCACAATTTTTTTATAAGATGTTCAATGCTATATCTGAGTTCCAGCTTGAGCCAGGTACAACGGATTATCGGCTCATAGATCGAGCAGTTGTAGATGCATATTTGCGTTTTTCTGAGAAGAATCGTATGTATCGTGGTCTCATAGATTGGCTCGGATTCTCGAAGAAGGCCCTCATATTCGATGCAAAAACTCGTCTCCATGGTGAGGCAACATATGACTATCGTATGCTAATCAGGCTCGCTCTCCACTCACTCACATCATTCTCATCATTCCCACTCAAGCTGGTTGGATATATGGGATTTCTTATTGTGCTCTTTGGGAGTATAGCGCTCTTTTTCCAGTTTATTGATAAGATTGGTATCACACAATTTGGATTTTCGAATATTGGGATAGTCATAGTCATCAATACGATCATGGTAGGAGTCGTACTCATGTCTCTGGGCCTCATCGGTATCTATATTGCCAATATCCATGAAGAAGTGATCGGTCGCCCACTCTATATCGTCAAAAAGAAAAGAAACTTCTAATATGCATATTCTCTTCCTCACATGGAAAGACGTACAACATCCTCATGCAGGAGGTGCTGAGAAGGTCATGTACGAATACGCCTCTGGTCTCGTGGAGCTATGACATACAGTCACATGGTTTGCCAGTAGTTTCGCATGAGCCGCAGGCGAAGAGTATAGAGATGGTATCCATATCATTCGCAGATATACGAATCATACGATCTGGATATTTGCTTGGCTCTGGTACAAAGAGTATAAGAAATCAAATCCTATCGATATCATCATCGATGAAGCGGGCGGATGGCCACTCCTCTCACCACTCTATGAGAGAGAGATCCCTATATTTTTCTTTGTTCATCATATTGGAGATCGAGAGTTCGATGCATTCCCGACTCCTATCGGGCAAGTGGCGAGATGGATATATCATGGATTATTCTCTATCTATCGAGATATACCGACTATCGCTGTATCGTCATCTACTCGTGATGAGCTGGTTCACAGATTCGGATACCCTATGAGCAATATCTCTATTATCGAGAATACGA
>JACMPX010000005.1 GCA_014377245.1 Candidatus Altimarinota bacterium | reverse complement strand
TTTTTATGAATTCTGAGCTTTTTCACTGATCATAAATCAGATTCAGGTACGAGAGTCCTGCTGGATAATTATGCTCTTCGGGAAGATCGAGCCAGAGTATTTTTGGTATTGTTTTCATAGGAAAAAGTTAGAGAGTTTTATTTATTTCAGTTTCATCTTCACCGACGAATCCATCATGTTGGAGGTCGACCATCTCTCGATATTCTCAGGATTTCTCATAGAGCTCCCTATGATTGCCTGAAGCGACGATACGACCCTTCTCAAGGAGGTAGATCGTATTTGCGCTCATGATCGTCGAGAGTCGATGCGCTATGATGATCGAGGTGCGTCACTCCATCAGGTGGTCGAACGCTCACTGTACCAATTTCTCAGTCTTGCTATCCAGTGCACTCGTTGCCTCATCGAGGATGAGTATCTCAGGATTGGCGAGTATCGCCCGAGCGATAGCGATACGTTGTTTTTCTCCACCAGAGAGCTTGAGCCCTCGTTCTCCGACTTGCGTCTCCCATGCTTCGGGAAGTGACTCGATGAAGTCGAGAATGTTAGCTTCTCTACACGCCTTTATGATATCTGCTTGAGTGATATCGTCTCTGACATACTCAAGATTGTGCTGGATAGTCTCGTTAAATAGTGTAGTATCTTGAAATACTGCTGCGAACTTCTGCCTATATGATTCTAGGGTAAACTCATAGATATCAACTCCATCTATGAGTATCCTTCATTGGCTCGGCTCATAGAATCGCATGAGTAGTTGGATGATCGTTGACTTCCCACTCCCAGTATGCCCTATTAGAGCGATTCGTTCTCATTTTTTTATCGTAAAATTTATCTCAGATAGTACTTCTCGTTCGCTTGATGGATACGAGAATGACAGATTCTGGAATGTGATACTCTCTGATACCTCCTGGAGTATCATATTTCATTCATCTACCTCGCTCTTCATGGCAAATAGCTCCTTAGCCTTTTCATAGTATGCTATATCTCTTATGCTACTCTGGATGACGCTGAAGAGCTCCATAACCGGAGAATAGATGCGATCGGTGAACGCGATAAAAAAGAAAAATGTAGCATAGTCAGTCTGTCCAGTATAGAGGAGAATTCATCCTCATGATACGGTGATCAGTTTTGCTATGATGGTGAAAAACCTCCCGAACGCATTAAATTGGCTCCAGTTTTTTCTCACGCCATATTGAGCATCGTTACCTACCTGCATACGCTCTCGCATCAGAGAGTGCTCCGAGTCAATACGACCGAATATGCGTATGACAGGCAGATTGATAATTCCATCGACGAGACGATCATACATACGATCCCAGGCCTTGTTAGCTATTTTTTGATTCTTGTGTGCGGTGTTACCGAGAGCGAATACGCCGATAGCTCCTATCGGCAAGAATACGAGACAGATCAATGTAAAAATCGGATCAATGTAGAGTCCAGATACGAGCAATATGATGAATACGAATACCTGAGGCAATACCGTAAGGATGAAGTTATCAGCTACAGCCCATACTGCTTCAGCAGATCTGTCTACGATTTTTTGTTTTTCTCACGCCTGGATATTGCGATGATACTCGATTGGGAGTCATTGCATCTTGTACATGATCTTCATCATATAGTCCCCCCAGTCTTTCGTGGCTTTTTGTAATAGTCTCATCCCATAAAGATATCTCGTGATGATGGTGACTACTCAGAAAACGAGCCATATACCAATAATTCAGAACAATGTATGGAGTCATTCTCTTTTCTCTATACTACCGATGAGCCACTTGTAGAAGTACGGTTCACTTGATATACATATTACCAATATGATTAATAGAAAACTGATCATTTTCCAATCTTTTTTGACAGTCTGGAGATGACTTGCCATCTCGAAGAGTGTGGAAAATGAAAATTTGCGATCAGTTATTTTAGCTATTGTGTTTGACATGTTGAGTTATGATTTCTGTTAATTTATGGATATTTTTCTGTTCTAGAAGTGAGTGTCCTACTTTTTGATATTCGATAGCATTGTAATATTGATGGTTGCCTGCGGAATAGGGAAGTGGTATCATGATAAGGTGAGGTTGAGAATTGCTAAAGATAGTAAGCTCTGCGAGAGTCGTAGCGCTTGCACGAGTAATAGCGAGATCAGCTTTGTATATAAGGCTTGCGAGATCAGCTTGAGAAATCCACTCCTCTGCTTGGCAATTATTCATTTTTGCAAATGTATCTTTCATTCCGCTATTTAGCCTGCCGAGAGCGATGATCCATTCATATTCATTATGATCACTATATTTTTTGATGATCTCTTCAAATATAGATCGAGATCCTTGACTTCCGCAGATGACTAGAATATGTGGTTTGGTGGTCTTCCAGTGTATTTTGTTGCCGTGATCGCGAGTGAAGCTCGGCGATCCAGTAGAAATAAAGTTTTCCTTATTATTTTCTGGATTGCTTTCCCACTGAGCGGGATAGGCTCAGGCCTCGCAATATCTGTAAAATACAGGATCCAATATCTGCCCTACGACTTCGCATTTTCTCTCGTTGAAATATTTGCTCGCACTCTCAAATCCGAGAAAAATCCGCTTCGCTAATTTCCCAAGTATCCGATTCGACCTGCCTGGAATAGTATCTGACTCGTGGATATAGAGTGGTATTCATAATGACCAGCCAGCTACTCCTATTGCGACAGAACCTGGTCATCACTTGGAGAAGAGACAGATGGAGTGTTGGAGTGTTGGAGTGTTGGAGTTTTTGATTTTCGAGAGTATTTGTCTCGCTTCGATGATTCACTTTACGAGTACAAATGGGTATAGGAGGATTTTCGGAGATGTTGTCGTAGAGAGTTTCAGAGTAGATATAGTATCAAATACTATATCGTTTTCTCTTGCAGTTTTCTCTTCTTGAGAATTTGATCCTCCCAACCATAGGAATTTCGGACTATCCAATATTCCTACTTTTCTACATTCCAATATTCTAACTATCGATACAATAGGCTGTATATGACCGCCAGTTCCTCCGCCGATGAGAACTATTTTAGTATATTTTGAGAGTGTTTCTGTGAGTTTTTTTTGCATTTTGATTTGTTCTATTGCTCATCTCCACTGTCTATAATCCGTTCGAGCATCTCGATTATAAAGTCCCAAGTTTCGATATTGGGCTTCATCGTGATGATATCATCTGCGTCGAACCACTTATACTCTGATATCTCTGATTTCTGGGTGTTGAGCACTTGTGTGATTCACGTATCTGTTTCCATAAGAAAAATAGACTCAGACCTAGATTTATCCTTACCATCTTTGCTCGTATAGCTGAGCTCGTAGGTTGCTATTGGGAGGGGATAGTGGACGAGTTTTTTGCCCTGATGTCTGAGTATCTCATCTCGATCTATCTCAAAAAATCGAGCAGAGAGTCAGAACTCTTCGGTGAGTTCGCGTATCATAGCTTCGTGGAGACTCTCACTATTTTCTACATGACCACCAGGGAGTACCCATAGAGCAGCAGGGGTATGTCGAGTCATAAGAATCTGACCATCAGGATTAAATACGAATGCTCGGACAACAGCAGGGAGAGACATATAGGAAGTATGTGAAAAATAAAATTAGATTATATCTAATGGATCAAAAAAATCAATCTATTATATGACTTCGTATTTACCACCCACTCCGAGTCTAATATGACCATCAATCTCGAGCATGGTGAGAGTTATTGTGATGATATCGATAGTATACTCAGAGTTTTGTCCGATACTATCTGGGGTATTATTCCCATCAGTAATGATGCCATAAACCACCTTCTGTTCATCACTATCGAATACCTTATCAGCGAACATCGATATTGTCGTAGTTGTCAGATTCGGGAAGTATTCTTCGAGGATATCCGTCGCATTCGATATAGCCTTGGCCTCACCACGTGCTATGAGTCAGTTCGTTCCCATACTTGTCTCTCGGAATATATCTCCAGGAGCTGCGAATACATCTCGACCATGATCGAGTGCGAGCTGAGCGGTGATGAGGGTACCACTCTTCGCTGCTGCCTCAGGGATGATGATCCCATCAGAGAGCGCTGCTACGATCTCATTGCGGATAGGGAAGTTGTACATCTCAGGGAGAGTCCCAAGTGGGAATATAGAGACGAGAGCTCATCACTGTGCTATAATAGAGTCGAATAACTTCGTATTTTCAGCTGGATAGTAGAGATCCACTCCAGAGCCAAATACTGATATTGTGTATCCACTTGCCGCTAGAGTGAGCTCGTGAGAGATGGCATCGATACCATATGCACCACCACTTACGATCCCACAATTTGCATGCACGAGCTCTGGGATGATCATCTCGAGGATCTTGCGACCGTAGCTGGTACTCCGGCGAGATCCGACCACTCCCAGCATCTTTCGTTCTTCTTTGAGAATCCCACGGACATAGAGGAGATATGGGGCTTGTTTGATAGCACGTAATTTTTCTGGATAGAGATCTCAATCCATTGTGATGGTGTGTATGTTTTTAGTTTTGAGTATTTCTTCTAATTTTACTGTATCTATTGTTGCGAGTTTCTCGAGTATTTTGACTCTGCGCTCTCTCGTCATCCAGGGTGTCGGAGTATTTTTTGCTCAAAGTAAATCAAAGAGAATATCAGAGTAGTTCTGTTGATTTTCGAAGAATCTTTGTAGATCTTTTTGTGTGAATCCGCTACTATGGAGTACAACGAGTGCGAGAGTGGGTGATATAGGATTATCCATGGGAGTATCGTTTTTTGAAAAAAGTGTTGAGAATATTGTTGATATCTGCAGTGGTGATCAGCGGTATATATGAGGCTCGGATTCGTTTGAGGGTATTTTTTTTACCTTGTTGCGCTAGGGCGTATTCCCGAGTGTAGGAGTCAATATCGAGTATACCACCTGCGAAGAGAATATCGTTCGTCGGATCAGACTCCCACGGATGGATCAGATCGAGGTAGATGACATCGTTGTGGTAGGCGAGGATCCTGATATCTTCAGTGATGTCAGTATTGGATATGAATATGAGAGCATTTCTGGGTTTTGTTTTCACGAGATTCTCGAGTCAGTCATCTCCTGTATATTCTCTATATTGATACTGTCAGGATCTCGCACTCGTGGATATATTGAGCTGAGCTCTAGCTATAGTTGCCCTCTTGGACTCACTCGGATTCTCATAGTAGAACTCATCATAAACGGTTGATCCCCAGTAGGATATTATAGGGTAGTCTCCATGAGACTCGCGTACTCGTACTGAGAGTCAGTCTGGAGTAGTCCGTCACCAGGCGATATCACGAATATCATCACTATTATCGTAGGTCCTGAGATGTGACCAGTCATATCATCTTTGTCGGATAGTAGACTCTGATGATCCAGATCTATCTTGCCCTGATTTGAGTGATCTGAATAATATACGAGTAGACATAGGCTATGGGATGAGATAGAATCAGCCACGAGAATAGACAGTATCGAGAGTAGGGGATAGTATAGTTGGGAATACTATGTCACAAGATCTCAGCGCTGAGTTGATAGATATACTGTTATCACAAGGACATATCATACAATTCGGTGTACCTATGAGGAGTCACTGTGAGCGACGCTTTTTATCTATACAGATATTGTTATTGAGGGATGTGGATGATAGTGGAGTAGATCCACTTGTACCATTTCCTACACTGATACTCGTCGATGGTGATGAGACAATCCGTCATGTCACTGGATCGATCACATCGAGTCTCACTATCCAATATCCACTTCCGAGTCGAGATCCTGCTAAATTCGACCCACTTCCTATTATCACTTTGCCTGTCGTTGGATCAGTCGCAGTCCAGCTATAGTCCCATGAACCACTACTCGTGATTGGTACGAATGAGAAAATATCTCCACTTGCAAAGTTACTCTTCTCCACCAGATTCCCACTCGCATTTTTGATGCCGATATTTGCTCATCAATTACTCGAAGAGACTCGACTGTATGGAGATACAGCAACTCATCTATCGATATACGTAGCAATAAACGGACAACCAGTCGGCGTCAGTGCATATATTAGAGGACAACTATCATTCGCATCGTTTGTGCCATCTCAGTCGGTATCGATATCACCATTTATACTCATTATCATAGTTGATTGTGCTGTCTTACCTGTGATAGTATCTGTGACAGTGAGCGTCACAGTATACACACCAGGCTTGCTATAGATGTGATTCATATTCCCAGTGCTAGTCGATGTCATACCATCACCATAGTCCCAGTTGTATATTTGATTGGCATAGTTTCCACTGACTATTGCTGTGAAGTTCACAGGGGTTCATGTATTCCTAATCATCGGATCAGCTGATAATAGTATAGTTGGATCTCAGCTCCCTACTGTAGATGAGTTTGTAATATTTCCTATACTGATACTCGTCGATGGTGATGAGACAATCCGTCATGTCACTGGATCGATCACATCGAGTCTCACTATCCAATATCCACTTCCGAGTTGGGATCCTGCAAGACTTGACCCACTTCCTATTATCACTTTGCCTGTCGTTGGATCAGTCGCAGTCCAGCTATAGTCCCATGACCCACTACTCGTGATTGGTACGAATGAGAAAATATCTCCAGTTGCAAAGCTACTCTTCTCAATCAGATTCCCACTCACGTCTCTGATACCTATCTCTGCTGCTATAGTATTGCCTATATCAGCAGGCTGACACATAGTATATCTGAGTATACGAGCTGCCATAGTAGCGAATTCCCCACGAGTAATCTTGTCATCTTGTCAGATTTTTCTATCTGATTGTTGTTTCAATATTCCGATATCGATTCATTTTTTTGCATACCCATACCAGTATGATGTCACATCGGGGATGGAGAGTGAGCGATCAAAATTCGTAGAATTCAGCGTATCGTCCCAAAGCTTCGCTCGTCTCAGGAGTATAGCAGTTGATTCAATACGAGTGATCGTATTGCTCGCACAAAATGGTGAACTACTATAGCGTGTACCATTCTCACAAGTTGCCTTCCCAGAGGAGTCTATTATGTAGCCCTGAGTGATACTAGCATCTTTCGCATAGGCGATACAATAGTAGTGAGGATTCATCTTGGTTAGATCTACAAAAGGTGATATCTGATACCGTATTATATCATCTATAGATGGAGTATCGCACTTGCGACAACCGATCTGGACTGAGAGTGCTACAAAAAAATCTCGAGCCATGAGTTCCTTCGGACGAAATAGGTGATCTCCACTATCAGTGATTATACGATTATCATAGAGATCCTGCACAGCTGAGTAGTATGAGTCAGATGGAATCACATCAGTGAATGGCATATTCGCAGCTGAAACACTCCCCAAAGAGAAGAGTAGAGATACTAAGATGATACTAGAGTGAGCTAACTTGAGCATATTCCTGATTGTAGGCAGAAGTGAGATAAAATCAAAAGGAAATCCCTACATCTCATTTGGCATCCGTATAGCAAGTAGATCGAAGGCGAGAGTCAGCTTCTCAGCCGTGAGACGACAGAGAGTTATTCGGAGAGATTTCATATTGGCATCAGACTCTTCGAGAATTTTTGGTGTATGTACATAAAAACTATTGAAGCATACTGCAAGATTATATGCGTAGAGAGCAAGGGTGTGGGGCTTGTAGGTATCGGCGGTTATCTGGATCTTAGACTCCATCTCAGCGAGTGTTCGTATGAGAACAGTATCATGGAGAGAGAGTCACTGTATTTGGGAGAAGTCGTACTCTTTTTTTGCTATTGTTCCGACGATTTTCTGGGCACGTACACATGCATACTGGATGTATGGTCCAGAGTTTCCCTCGAATGCAAGAGCCTTGTCCCAGTCAAAAGTAACATCTTTCTCACGATCCTGCGAGAGGTATGAGTACTTGATTGCACCGATTGTGATGGCCTCGATATCTGAAGGTGAGAGTGCATTATCTCCAGTTCGTCATTTCTCTTCGAGGAGCTTGTTTGTCCTCTCCTTTCCTTCTGTGATGAGAGCCTCGAGCAATATCACCGTCCCATGACGAGTCGACATCGCTCATTCTTTGAGCTTGATGAACCCGTTGAACGCATGGAATAATTCTACATCCTCAAGTCCCCATGCCTTCTTCGCTATCCAGAATACTTGTCTGAGGTGGAGTTGCTGTCGTACATCAACACAATAGATGATCTTCGATGGATTCCATCCGTTGGTCATCCTGTACTTGATAGCAGCAAGATCTGAGGTGAGATAGAGTCCAGTCCCATCCTTTTTCTGGAGGACACATGATGGTATCTTTGTCTCCTCTGGGAATACGACTCCCATACTTTTATCTTCTCAGTTTGTTAGAATTGAGTTATCAGTTGCAATTCACTTCCCAGTTAATTCTGCGACGATATCCTTCATCGTGCATTTTTTATCTCCATTCTCTCAGTTGAGGAGAGGGTATAGTTCATTATTAGGGCGTGGGAGATCGAGTCACTCATAAAAACTCTCACCGATATTGTAAGTAGCTTTAATTTCGAGAATACTGAGTTTTTTCTCTATTTCAATGACTGAAATAGCAGTAAATCGTTTCCAGAGTTCTGCATTCTCGCTATCTCATTGAGAAAGTTTTTGGAATTCTTCACGAGCAAGTGTCTCTTTCTGTTTTATTTCCTCGGATCAATCTACTATAATTCACTCTTTAAGCACAATCTGGTGAAAAGATCGATAAAGAGCAAGTATAAAGTCTACTCATAAATCTTGTAATAGAATTTCAAATTTTTCACTTCTCGGTTTATTTTTTATCTCTAGAGATAATTGAGCCCATAGTTCCGGTTTAATTAGATCATCTAGTTTATTAAATATTGTAATCTCTTCCTCGTATTTCCAAGCATAAATCAACTTCCCAAATATCCCTCCCCAATCACCAAAATGAGAGTCTCCGATCACATCATATCCGAGATGACGATAGATATTGCAGATCACCTGTCCGATAGACGGAGTACAGATATGTCCGATATGGAGAGGCTTCCCAGCATTGGCACCGATATAGTCGACGACTATAGTTTGATTTTTTGACTCTTGCCTAGTATTCTCTACTTGGGACAAGATGTCCATCCATACACTTGCAGTACAGCTCAGGTTCACATATCCACCGATCGTATTGATCTGAGTGAAGTGAATACTATCTTTGCGGAGCTCGGTTGCAATTTCCTCAGCAATCTGATTTGGAGACTTTCCGAGTGGCTTCGCCAAGGTGAAAACACCGAAACAATATTCTCAGTGTTCACTCTTCGGTGGAGCTGAGAGAATAGGGGAGAATGAGACATTCGGATAGAGAGCAGAGGTATGAGCCGAGATGATGGAAGTGAGCATGAATTACCAAAATTAAAATATACAACTATAGACAAAACTTATAACTATTTCTTCTTTTCTATTCTCGCACCATTTTTCTCATCTATTATCTTGTATCACATTGTATCGAGTGTATCACGGATGCGATCAGCCACTGCATAGTTTTTGTTTAGTTTTGCCTCATTACGCTCTGCCAGTAGGGCTATCATCTCTTTTGGGATGATCTCATTGTTTTGCAAAAGCTCAAAATCAAATATCGCAATCACCTCGTTCCAAGTTTTCAAGAAATCAATTATAGATTTGCACTCTTCAAGCGAGAATAGTGCATCATCGATACTCGTATTGATATACGTCTGGTATTCGAATACTATGGTCATAGCACCGAGTGTATCGAAGTCGTCCTCGAGCCGCTCGATGAACTCCTGTATGAATGATTGTTGATTGTCGCGGAACTCACGAGATATCTCATGGAACTTGAGTCGTCCCTTCGCATTACGTTCGCGGAGATCCTCAAGTCACTCAATATCTATATCTTCTCCAATGAGAGTTGTTTGGTATCTGCCGAGTCGCCGTATCATCTCATCGAGACCTTTTATAGTATTGATCGCGGCACCCAGTCTCTCGAATGTGAAGTTGAAATTCTCCCTATATTGGTTCTGTAGTGCCATGAGGCGGAATCCTCTTCTAATTAATACCTCAGATATATCTGAATTCTTCTTGAATATATCTTGTAGAGTATAGAAATTATTCGCACTTTTGCTCATCTTCTTGTTATCCACGAGCAGATGTCCTCCATGCATCCAGTATTGTGCGAATTGCTTGCCTGTATATGCCTCTGTCTGTGCTACTTCGTTCTGATGGTGTGGGAATATGAGATCACAGCCACCCATATGGATATCTATCTGTGCACCAAAGAATTTTATATTGCAAGCACTACACTCTATATGCCATCCTGGTCGTCATTTGATTATTTTTTTGTCTCAGTCAATCACAACTTCTATCTCCCAGGCATTTTCTCCATCATTTTCGCTATCATACGCCTTCCACAGTGCGAAATCTGCTACTTGTTCCTTATCATATTCATCATTGTTGATACGTACACTTGAGATCATTCACTTCATATCGAGATGAGCGAGTTGACCATATTTTTTGAATTTTGCTACTGAATAATAAATACTGCCATCCTCTGCAAGATAAGCATATCACTTTGCTATGAGTCAATCTATGATTGCTCCCATATCTGGAATTAGAGTGGAAATCGGAGCAATGATATCAGCTGGAAAAATACTGAGTTGAACACAATCTGTCATGAATTTCTCCGTATAGAACTCAGTGAATTCCTGGAGTGTTTTTCCTGATTTCTGACTCTCTCGTATTGTCTTGTCGTCTATATCAGTCACATTCATCACTGTTCTGACTTTGTATCACAAGAATCTAAGTGTACGAACTACGATATCATCCATTAGATAATTGCGTAGATTCCCAATATGGGCATAATTATAGGGAGTTGGTCCACAGTAGTAGACTTTGACTTCTTCTTGTTTGAGTGGTTTGAATCTTTCGAGTTCTCGAGTGAGCGTATTGTAGAGGTGGAGGGACATATTGCGTCAAAAAATAATATAATTCACTATACACATAATCAGATAAATATCGATATAAAGTTAAAACTATATTTGACATATATAATTTATTACCTAAAATAATTGACTTCTTTATTTTTATATGCTATAATTATTTTGTTCTTTTTGTAAAGGTATGAAACATACACCCTATCAGAGACCTCGTCGCAGTGGAGCCGAGTTCATACAAGCTATATGTACTCTCATGGTCCTCTCAGGTATATATATGTACTCTACTACCTATAGTTCGAGTACTATATCCCTCAGAGATGTACCGGCGAAACCAGCTATCCTATCATCTCAATACTGGAATGATAAGATTGGTTACGGATTCACCAGTGTCACATGAGATACATATACGAGGCAGGGAAGTGGTGAAGTTGATCAGGTAGAGATCCGTCCAGGTGACGGTATCGTTTATGATCAGGATTCAGTTCGAGTATCTTTTTATTCTACACTGTCTATACAGGAAATAGAGTCTAAAAATACTAAAAACACCCCACGCACCTACTCTCGTCTGCCTCACGGTATAGCAATGATCGAGTGAGATCTCTCATCAGATCGTGCCAAGACTGTACTCGCAACCCTCCATAGTCGATAGGTTCTCGTCCTCATCTGTGTCATCCCCTATAGCGTTTGGATTCGCTTTTATAGGGGATTTTTGTTGTCAAATCACTCTCAATTCCGTCATCTTGAACTTGTTTCAGGATCTTCGATTCTTTTCAGAGTCCTTCCATTACTTTTTGGATAAAAAGTAACAAAAATCTTCAGAGTCTTCCATGTCTTATTTTGTTATCTGTAATCATCTCGTTTTCTAGTATTTCAAACTCGGGAACATTTGAAATACTCTCGAAAACTTCGCTGACAGATACTCAAAATTTACCATAACGGAAGAGCAATTAACACCAGAAAAAACTGATAAAAATAAAGAAGCAAATAAGAAACATCAGATACTATGGATTTCTGCGAAGAAAAGGTGAATCTGATTGCTTTTTTCACATTTTTGACTACTATATTCTTGTTCATTAACATATTCGGGGATGATATAGGATTCGAGGAAAAGACTCGTATGCCGTATATGCTGTGTTGGGGCGGCTCGCCTCGTTATCAAAGGGCAAACAATAGATGCAAAAACATCACCTCTCGCTCGACTCGCAGCTTCTTTCAAGAAGTCTATGACTCCTGCAACTGCTACTTTTGCCTAATCGTAATAGTAGTGTAGTCTCCGCTTAGGCGGATGAGTGCCAGATGGCCTACTACAACTTTTATCTCTCGAAACTGATAGAGAGATATCATATTTTTTAGTTTTACCTTTGCCTCGTTGACACAATTCTCGCAAAGAGTTCATATGGAGATCGTGTTTATTTGAGAGATTTTTGCTCATTCTCTATTCTCAGATATATCAGAATTGAGCTATACACAGTAGATATATACGACATACCTTTTTCGACGCGGGGGCGGTGCCCGCCATCTCCACCATTTTTTTGATCAAAAACAAAAAACACCTCTCAAAATTGAGAGGTGTTTTTTTATGTGAGCGACTTAGCGTTTCATTTTTTCATCTGACTTGTGAGAGGGATTACCAGTAGTCTCTGGCATTTCCTCTGGACTCCCAGACTGACCGGGTGTGTTCATAGCACCTGATCCCATTCCACCAGTACTTTTTTTAGTATCCATATCATCATCATAGTTGTTTCAGGTATTCATATAGAGAAAAGTTAATAATATAGTAGCCTATTTTTTACTGCCATCAGACATCTTTCTTCCATCAGATCCGGCACCACTCTTTTTACCATCATCCTTTTTGTCCGGAGTACTAGTATCGGCCATATTCATGAATCCTTTTTTAGGCTGCGTATCATCTTTTTGAGCTCCAGTATTATGCGTAATCATATGTAAAAAATTAATAATATAATGGTCCAAGATACTTTGTTCCTACACAAATAGTAAATGAGTCACAATAACTCATATGAAACATGAGCCAACTCCATACATTATACTATTTCATATATTCTAATTAGTGTAGTAATAAAAATGGATAAATAACGGATATGTCCGTTTACAGATTATTAACTAATTAATTAAAAAATAGAAAAGAATGAGCGTATGAAATTCCTGTTATCAGAACAGTAACTCACGTATACAACTGATTGTAATATGGAAAAAAATAGATCCTTCAAATTCGTTATTTTCCTTGATTTAGTCTCTATTGATGCGGTATTAAATGATGCTGAGATTATCAGATTATTGTATAGCGAGCTGTGACTGTTAGAGACTATAGCTCCGATCACAAAGGCTGTTGCTAAGGTCGCAAAAATTTGTAGAGAAAAAGTATGGATAGATGCACGTTGATTGAAAGACTGAATGAAGTATATCAGTTTTTGACTCAGTTGAAAAGACAAAAAGCAGACAAATTCTCAGATATATTACCAGACTGACAGATCAAAACTAAGCCAAAAATAGGACCTAAATATATCAAATAATCAATATCTTATCTGAACGATAGATACTCTCTGAGACGACCTGACGTCTCAGACTTCCGGCTATATATTCATGACTCTCTCTATGAACCAATATATTGCTATAGCAATAATCAGTACGGAGAATACTCGTATGAATTTAGGATACCATATCTTGTGTCGAAATGCATATATTATAGGAAATGCGATTCATACTATAACTAGTTGTCATCACTCAATCCCCAGGTTGAATGAGAGCAGCGAAGACACAAATTTGTCTGCTGGGATATTGATCTCTCTGAGCAATCCTGCGAACCCGAGTCCATGGAATAACCCAAAGAAGAATATAGCTACCATCTTGGATCTACTCCCTCAGACAAACAAATTATCTCATGAGAATACAGAAGTAAATTCTACATACGCAATGGAGAGTGCAATCATAGGCTCTACGATACGAGAGATCAGCATTAATATGCCAGTTCCTGCCAGTATCAGTGTTATGCTATGAGCATTTTACAAATTCCAGTCAACCTCAAGATATCCTTCCATGATATAAATACTAATAGGAGTGATAAAACGAATAATATATGATCTGGGCCATCGAGAATATGCTCTACACCAATCCGGAAAAAATCATATATATTATCGGTAAACGATGTATTACTATCTCTGACTACTTTGAGTATGTCTGCTCAATTTTGGAATCTATTCGCGAACTCAGGAGTCTGACTATATGCGAATTGCTGTATCTCATCAGGAGTAGCATTAGGATGTTTCTGTATATATTCTTGGAGTTCTCTGGGTATGAGTTCATGGGCTTTTATCAGAGTTCAAGTATAAAAAAGCACTACTCAAAATAATAATAGCGCACGAACCAGAATCATGACAGCATATTTCATACTTATTTTATTTTATTAAATCGAGTGTATCACTCAATCATCTGGATCAGATAATAGAAAATCGTGGATTCAATTCAAGAGATTTTTTCAGATATCTTTTTGCCTCTATGGTATTATTGTTTTTTAGAGCTATCATACCTTGATGATAGAGTATGAGTGCATCGTTCTCTCCTAATATGAGAGATCATGTAGTATATTTGGCTGCTACTGAGAATTGGTTGTTCTTGTAGAGAGCCCATACTAGATTATCGGCTGCGAATATGTTTGGACGCATTTGGTATGCTCGCTCGGATTTTGTGAGAGCATCTGGTAATCGGATATCATGATCACTCAAAAACAATGACTTCTCAAGATCAGTATTGATTCCTAATTTCGCTGTTATACCAAAAGTGATCTCTGCTAATGCGATCTTCTGTTTGAACTCAACAGTATGACCCATGAAGCTATCGAGATCAGCTAGCTCAACCAAATATTGGACAATTGAGAGCTTGTAATATGCTCGCTCGAAATATGATCTCGCAAGCGTGAGATCCTATTGATAGTAGGCAATCTTGCCTAGTCACTCTAGAGCAGGAGGATAGTTTGGTATGAGCTGTATCGAGCAATCATGTTATTTTCTCATAGAGTGAGATATCAGCTGTTTCTCGTATTCTCTGGAAATAGAAAGAACTCAGAGCGATATAATTCGCTGTATTTTTTGGATCTCAGGTAATATTTTTCTCTAGTCATAGTATCTGTTCGTCTACGCTTGATCTGATTGTCTTGGTATCATTTGATGCACTATTCATTGATGGACCGATTATATAACTACTACATGCACTCAGTGACAACAACATGTATAGATAAGTATCATCTTAGCTATCCTTCAAGTAAAAAGAGTTGTCATAGTATTGTAGTTATAAAGACTAACTCAAGCGTAACATCACGACATCACTCGTGATGTTACTATGAATGAGCCTCAATAAAGAAAACCAGTGTCAAGAACTAATTCAGATATCCTGTTGATTCTTGGTCAGCACTTGTTTGCCATTTTTTCAGGCTCTCTTTCGTGAGTTCTCCGAAATATTCGGTTGGATTCTTGATACGCAGGAATCACTTATCCTTGAGAAATTGTTGTAGACATCGTATGTCACGACCTTTGTATCCGATCTCAAGATGCTTGGTTATATTACAAATGATCAAGACTGTGCCATTTCCATTATTTCCATTATTTCCATTTAAGTTTCCATTATTTCCATTATTCCCACTATTCCCATTATCATCATTGTTATCATTTTTCATCGTATAGTTGCCATGTGGTATACTCTCAAATCCACGATTTGGGAGACCCATATATGGGAAAGTAGTACGCAGAACGGAGTCAGTCTTATCTACTCCATCACCGAGCTTGAGCCCTGTCGCATCAGCAACGAATCCAGTATGAAATAGTGGATAAGCAGCTCCTGCTACTGCTTGGAGTGATATATCTATCACATCATCAGTGAGCCTACGACCATTTGGGTATCCTGCTGCATCACCACCCAGTACGCCGAGTCTATTGGGGCTAGCAGTAGGAGCTATCGCCACATTGAGACGAAGTTGTTCTGATGGTACTACGTTCATAGGTTGTGTGAGCTGAGGTATTCCTGTGAGAAATATTGCTACTAGATCATCACGAGCACTCGTAGAGCCAAATGCTCACTGTGGTGGAACCTTTATGTTATATAATGCTAAGAGGAGCTTGCCTAACTCTGGATCAGTGACACCATTTGCGAATTGAGCATCATTCTCTGGCTTAGATCCATTGAAGAGATCCTTTGCTCCCAGAGGAACTACTACCTCGTTCACTAGAGGGGCACCGAGACGAGATACTTGTACCCATGGACCTGTGTTATCTTGCGTTCCATTGGTATTGAGGACTCGAGTACTCATACGAGATGCTGTTGTCCATACTCCGATCACAGAGTCACCACTTGTAGCATCCGTAGGAACTACTTTGTTCTTGGTCAGCTGAGCAGTAGGAATCTGGAGTGCGAGAGAGTGCACATTGAATCCCTTGGTAGTATTGACACCTTTACCTACATTACCTGGGAGTTTGCGTATTGTCAGGAGATCGAATGTTGCCCCGAGATCTACAAAGAACGGATCAGCACTTTGCCCAGCAAATACCTTTATTCCGTTGGGTAATATATTGATAGAAGATGTCTGGAGTCATGCATAGTTGGGTGTTGACTTGGGCCCGATATTGACTGGTGGAGACATCAGATCAGTACCGAGTACGCTAGATTCTCCGTTCTCTACCTTCGTGAGTGTATATGTCTGTCGGACGTTCCAATCAGGATCCGTGAGTGATTCTATAGCACCAACATTGTAGAGGAATGTGTTCGGATTACCGACAGTCGTTTTGAATCGAAATTGGTACACTATATCAGGCTTCGCATCACCATTGTTATCGACATTGATCTCATAGAGAGCTTTGTCATCGAATGAGTCAAAATTCGGACCTCCTGCCGGTTCCTCAAAAGGAATATAGTTCGCAATGAGTGTGACTGTATCTGTTTTGTCTGGACTCACGAATGCATATAGATCAGTTGCATCTACCTTGGGGTCTCCACTAATCATAGGAGCCTCTCGGTGACTCGATGCAAATGCATTGATATTGGTGAGCAGTATTAGTGTTATAATGACTGTTCAGCTGATAAATTTCTTATGTAGTTGCTTCATGTTTTATAATGTTAGTAATAATTTAACTTTTTTATTCATATCTTTATTATCTCTAGATTTCATCTATTTTTTAGGTTGGATTATTAATTTAATATACTAACTTCCCATAGAAGTATAGTATTATATTCCTAATAATTTATTTTAAATATACTCAAATTCAATCTTAATTTCTTTAATTATTTCTATATCATATTTAGCCAAATATAGAGAAGTATGATTGTCGGTGACCTGATTCATACTTTTTGAGTATTTTTATATCAATAAAGCATATTATAAAAAATGTTAAAAAACTAAAAATATCTTTAGTATTTATGATAATGATTGTGTGAAATAATAAGGAATTCACCCAGAAATAAATAATTAATAAAATGATATATTTTTCTCTTCACCTTCTCAAATATGTGTTGTATCGATAATGGATTCTCTATGGTCTGTTGTCTGTATAGGAATATATGTGGGAATGCTATATTGTTCCTCCAATTTCTTTGATAGAGCATCAGGTAACCTGATACTAAAAGAGAAAGTAAACAATAAAATTATGAATCCAATACTTATATTTTTTTTCATTTTTTGATAGTTAATAATTAATTTCTATCTGATCTCCAAAAACCCTCATAGAAAAAGTATAGAGTTAATATTGCAATATGAAAAGATAAAAAGAAGACAAATTTTCATACCAAACTATAGTGAAAAATAAAATTGCTAACTTAATCAAAAATATTATAGTGTATATTAATTACAGTATAAATGTATTAAAAATGATCACAATTAATTGATGAGCAAGTATAGAAACTATAATGAATTCATCTGAGTTGCGTAAAATATTCCCAATGGTGTACAAGAATTTTTTCAATACTCATGATATAGTCCTCAGTGGAGATGCAGTATTGACTTGGTGAGCTGATATATCGCATGGAGTGAGCGTACTACGAATCAAACAAAAATTACCATTAAAGACATTCATAGGTGCTAATTTCAATAATTCTGGTAAAGTCACTTTTTGAGAAATCATCCAATATTCTATCGTTGATAATATCTTTAAGAGAGATTCTTTGAATACATTTTTTAAACAATATCTCAAGGATATTGTATTTTTTATTGAAAATTTTTTATCAAAGAACAATATATCTCAATGAATTGATATCGATTTTCTCGCTGAGGCAACACCATGACATGGATTTTCTTCTTCTGCTGTTATTTCAGTGTTGTTGACGTTTCTTATGCATATTATTACGGGTAAATTAGATCTCCAGAATTCTACGAATACGGGACTTATTCTAGATAAGGATTTATTTGATGTAATATATAAGTTCAGTCTAGATCTATCGAGTACGATCTCTCCAGTGAAGAGTATCTGAGGTGCTAGTAACTATGCTGTGATGATCGCTGATAATCCACTCCCTATTGTGCATTTCTCACAAAAATGTATCCATAATGGTCTCTATGCTCAGAATATAATGAATGATGAGAATACTGACATTCATAGGTGTATCAATCATGGATTTTATAAAGATTCACTATTGAATTTTCTCTGAGCAGAAAATAATGATAATCTAGAATTTCCACTAGACTATGGTATCATATTCACAGGGTTGGAATACCGATTCAGTGAAATAGAATCTATGCGAGAAAAAATAAAGAGGGAAGAATCTATACTCAATAAATTTATCTCGACTACTATCGACCATCTTCCCATAGATAGTACTGAAAAGAATCAATTAGCTAAACTACTAGAATTCGATGAAGATGTCACTTATAAGAATATAGAACATACAAATTTGATGATCCTCGAATGATTTAGCTCTCTATTTAAGAATATTTATTCAGATAATTGAATTGATGAATTCATTGAGACTCTTCAGAAAGTCGGATTATCTAGTTTCTCCTATCAAAAAGAAAATAAACTCTTTTTCTCACTTCAACATCTGTTTCATCAATATCAACAGTTTGAGGATGAGAATATTAGTATACTCCCTTTTAATACTGGAAAAATTGGGGGCAGCCTATTTTTTGTGATGAAAAAAGGGAAGAGTCGTGCCACTATAACTCGGGTAATCGAGCACCTCAAGAATAGTGGCAATATCGTATCACTCGATCATGCGTCTTGGAGAGATGGATATTGATCTGATGGTGTACGTATGGAACAGTATATCTCCAAAAAAATATTCTCTGAATATACAAGAGCCTGAGATGTATTATTTGTTGACTCATTCGGACAATCATACTCAGGAGACTATGATGATATGATAAAAAATGAGACTGATTGTCTCCTACTCGATACCATATGAGGTCGTGTGTATCTCGCTGGAACCAAGTTGACCTCTAAAGAGATCCATTCACAGAATACTACCATAGATATGCTCAAGTTACTCCTTGAGAATATATGAAAAGAAATACCAAATACTATGCTCCCTGTATCTACGTACTCTCAGAACAAGAACGAGATACTCAGCAAAATAGTACTCCCAATCAAGAAGATAACTAAAGCAGCATTCTGAAAAGAACTCGAACTCACGTGTTCATGATGAATAACCGAATACTATCTCAAGCTCGATAGAGACGAGACAGTACGACTCGGTATCATCAGGAAGCTACACAACTAGGCTACACTACTATCCACTAGACTCACCTCTCTCGTTATGGCAATCATCGTAGATTCAAAGAGGATATTATATCAGAAGAAAGATCTCATATCTATATTTGAGAAGTATCTCCTTATCCCATTGAGATATTTGTTTATCACATCTACTATTTCTATATATTTGGAATCTCTGTCTCTAGATCTTAGTAGAGTGAGTATTTTATCTATCTGATTACAGACCTTCATTTTTTTTGGTCCAGATTTTTTTGATTTGCTTGTGAGCATTTTTATCTGTGTGAGGTCATTGACTATCTCCTGCGTTTTGAGATAGAGCCACCTATCCTTGATCAGATTGATACCATGATCACTCTGATATGAGAAGTTCTTCCATTCTCTTGTAGCCGATGAGATACGTGATCTAGAGTTTTTCTTATCGATTTCATTGATAGGAGTTACCATATATTGTATGGTTAGGAATAATAATAGGATTACAGCTTATACAAAAATACAAAACATAAAATGGACAAAAACAAGACAAAAATCTTCAATAATTCTTCGAAATATGACATGCCTTGTAATCCTTATTAGTCATAGATTTAAATTTATTTGATTTTTGACAGAATATAATTATTATTGTATTAATAATAATAAGGTTGATCTATTTTTTTATTCGAAAACATGAATTCACTTTATGCACCATGATCGGAGAATAGTAAAAATCCCCAAAAAATATCACCTATACAAGTATGATACACTCTTCTTGAGAAAAGATTCACAGAGTTACAACTTGATTGATACCATATGATAAATGATGATGGTAAAGAAGTTTATAACTGAGAGTGAGAGTCTCTCCGGAGTCTTGCAATAGAGGATTGCCTCAACTCACTCGATCATACCGGAACTGTAGCTGAGCAACTCATTAAGATCCATTCTCTACTATTACTCGTGAAGCTCATTCCTCAAGAGAATATAACTACACGAGAGGACTACTTTTATCGTGCTGTTAGGATAGCACAAGAATATCTGGAAGGTGACATTTGGGATAGAGAACATTGGGGAATATTATTGGCAAGTGATATACTGCATACATATACATTTGATATCAATACGACCTTGGAGCCTATATATATGAGTAATTCTGGATTTGTGACTACTATGCAGCATTCAATTATTCTGACTGCTCTAACTAGAAAGAAAAATATACTCGAAAGAGCAGCCAAAACTCAGGAATATATACAGGGTATATCTGATTATACTCAGATAATAAACAAGATTGAGGAGGCATTTGGGCCCTGCCGAATACTCATTAGATCTGAGGAAAGCTGAATCGTCCTAACGTGTCATAGAATTGCTGAGACATCAAGCGATATTATATTGGATGAATCTCGTGCGCATGCATTTCATCTATGAGTAAAAGGCTTTGAAGGCAAACAACGCCAGTATAGGGTAGCTATAAATCGTGGTAGTGCTGAAAAATTGAATCAATTCCAACAAAAAAATCTAGATAATATTATCAATCCTCTCTTAGTGGAACATATACGTCAGAAAGAGAATTCATATGTACAATATGTGCGTGAATATGATGATGTTGTGAAAGAATGTGAGAAGAATATGTGAGTACCTCTAGTATGGCCTGATTATAGTGAATTCATTGCTCTTGTCATGAAAGAGTCCAATGATTTGGCACTAACACATGAGATCAATACAGACCCAAACTATATAACCCACGTAATACAGGCTATAGATATATGTCGTGTGATCACACGATCACGAGGTCATGATGTTAGTGAACTACCACAGATAATAGATACTATACTGTGAGGTAAAATAGATAGACAGGTCCTTAGAATGGTGGATTTTATAATCCTCTCTCGTTATGAGACTATGAATGGTTTTTGATATCCATTCGATCTCACTCAAAATATCCCATGGATCACCAGACTCTATAAGATAACTGAGCTCTATGAGGCTGAGAAATCTATACATCTTAATTCTAATACATTAGTAGAACGTCTTAAAGAGTGTGATAAAGGCGGATATATAGATCCAGATATCTTCAAGATATTTCTCTCAACTATCTCAGAGTGAGAACTCCCAATAATTAATATGAAAAAGAGTGATGATACTGTGACGTCACATCGCTCAGTTCACTATGCTCATTATTTGGGTGTATCATATACTATGCTCGGACTCATAGATGATATTGGGGAGCAATATCGTCAATATCATATTGCTCAGGGTAATCCTGAGATGCAAAAACAAATATTTCTCATCATCAGTGATCTCCAACGCAAGATCCGTGAACTCGCTGATATTATCAAGATAATAGAGATTACTCGTCACTGAGAAACTCCGAGTGATAAGATCAAGTGAACTCCATGAGCTCCTGATGAGATGCTTACTCCAGAATGAGAACTCGCTTCTCTCAATCATTGAAATAATCTTGCAGGACTCGATATACAAGTACGAGCAAGTCCACGGAAGCGAGCAACCCAAACAGCTCATCTTATTATAAATGGTGTTGCGAGCCGTAGTAATAATCTCATACAAGAGTCTACTATTCTTATAGAGAAGTCCCTTGATAATCCTAGCAAAGATACAATGAATAAGAGATATAACTCTTATTTAGCAAGTGTATTTGCCGATGATCTAGATACTCTCTATAGTTTTGTGACAGATTTTGTATCTTATGCACAAGAGTGAATACATCTGTTCGTCGTTCACCGTGAATCAGGTAGGCACCTCATGCTTATCTTAGAGAATATCTTCAGGAAAGATGGTATACATAGTGACAAAAAATCATTCGAAAATGGTAAGAAGTATGGCATGATCTTTCGTTGAAATTGAGTACTAGATTGAGAGGAGATTAATGATAGAGGTTTATTATTCTCGGTCGATAGTTGGAGAGAAACAATTGTAGTAGTCAATAGTATTACTCAGATTGTATTTTGAGATATTTTTTATGATATTGATCATCCGGTCAATCTTGTTACTTTGCATGGAAAATTTTTGGATTATATGGATATCAAATTGGATTTTATGGATCCCAGAAATAGAACCTCTCCAGAAAGCATATCAAATTTTCTACAACAACTTGACGTCAATAATCTGACAAAACATTTCTCTAAAATACTCAAATATGTGCGAATCATAAAAGATCAGATAAAATAAAATTTCGTACTCATATAAAAAATCTCCTAGGAAACTAGGAGACTTTTTATATATCAAATAAAAAAGGAATACTTGATTTTTTAGACCTTTTTTATAGAATGTGTCTATTTTATTGACTATTCTAATTATGGCTTTTTCTCTCGATCGTGATGGAGCATCTCGTCGTCTTGGAGTCTCATCCCGAACCATAGATCGACATATTCAGGCTGGACGTATCCGTACTCGTCGAATTGGTAAGAAAATGTTTCTCGAAGAGGACGACATCGAGACACTTCGTCTTATCGACCCTGCTCGTCGTGAAGAAGATTTCATAATTATCAATGATATTTCTTTAGATACAGCTACACCCGAGTCAAATCGTCCAGAATTCGTCGCTCGAAGCAAAAATATCGTCAATACAAATCATAATAATGTGACTCTCACAGAGATAGTTCGCATCTATGAAGATGCTCGCGATCAGATCGCAAAAAAAGATTCCATCATCCAAGAGCTCTCCTATAAGCTCGGGAAAGCAGAAACTGAACTCTCGAATTCTGTTCCAGCACTTGAGTATAAGAAGAATTCATTTCTCCTTGAGAGCGCCAAGTCTCGCAGTGATATCGATGCCGAGATTTTAAGTAAAAAAATAATTACACTTGAGTCAGATATCAATAAAAGAAACTCAGCGCTTATTTCTCTGGCTATCCTATTTATACTAGTTCTCGGTTTCTCAGTAATCTTCGTTATATTCGGCGGTATGCTCAAATAATATAATATATTCAATCTATGCAAAAATACCATACACCAAAACGAATACTCCTCAAACTCTCAGGAGAGGCTCTCCAATGAAAACAGGGATATGGTATCGATCCAGAATTCCTAGCATATATTGCTGAGAAAGTCGTCCATCTCATCAAAATGCAAAAACTCGAGGTTGCGATCGTCATAGGTGGTGGTAACATATTCAGAGGTATCCAGCTCGAACGGGGATGATTTGATAGGGTTACAGGTGATCAGATGGGTATGATGGCTACTATTATCAATTGACTGGCTATCGGTGAGGCTATAGAAGAAGCTGGAGTCGATGTCCGTGTTATGTCCGCTATTCCTACACATAGAGTTGCAGAGGACTTCATCAGACGTAGAGCACTCAGACATATGGAGAAGGGGAGAGTAGTTGTCTGTGTAGGGGGTACCGGTAATCCGTATGCTACAACAGACTCTGCAGCAGTTCTCAGAGCTCTTGAGCTTGAGTGTGACGCAGTAGTCAAAGCCACAAAGGTAGATGGAATATATGATAAAGATCCTCATGAACATACCGATGCAGTTCACTATGAAATTCTCTCTCTCGAGGAGGCACTCCATAAAAATCTCCGAATTATGGACCAAGCGGCAATAGCTCTCGCCCATGATGAGAATATGCCTATATTTGTTTGCAGGATTGAAGATATCCACCTCATAGGTACAGATGAGATCATAGGTACCTATGTACACACCAGACATCATAATCAAAAAACCTCTGATTAATCAGAGGTTTTTTGATTATTCGATACTTGTAACGACTTGTATAGATTGTGTTTTAGATCTCTGAGTTCAGTTAATATATACTACGGTCAGTGTTACATTATATTCTCCCGGCTTATTGAATGTATGTGTGGTTTCAAATCACTTGCTTGTTGGAGTATTATCACCAAAATTCCATATCCACTCTTCGACATCCTGGTTGGATCAATCAGATATAAAATCGATTGGTACACTTATTACTGGTGCTCTACTCATTGTGAAGGATATTATTTTTGGTGAATCTTTGAGAACTACCGTATCAGTTATGCTTGCTCGTTCATTGTTACTGTCAACTATAGTGAGAGTTATGACTTTGACACCTGATGTTTTATACTCATATGTTTGGATTGCATCTCATTCAGTTTCTGGTTTTCATTCACCAAAATCAAATATGAATTTCTTGATCTCACTATTTTTACTTCTTGATGATGAGGCATCGACGGTCACTATTACTGGAACATAGTCACTTGCAGTTTTTTGTATGGTGAGTATTGGTTCAAGAGTCCTGTGCTCTAGGTCTATTATGATAGTATCGTAGGTTGTTCGGATATCTGCTTCACTCATGACTATATTTTTCTCGAATATATATGTAACTTCGATAGTATATCGTTCAGTTTTTAGTATTGAGAAATCGATTCTCTTTCATCGCTTTTCTTCTATGATTTTGCCATGTGATATTTTCCAGATTATATCTCGACTATCGTATCCTGGATTCTCAGTTACCACATCCCTTGCATCTAGAGTGATATTCGTTGGGGCTAATATATCTTTTATTATATATGCTCATGTTGTAGGTTCTATAGTATCGGGAGTATTGAGTATTTTACCATCTTGATCAAGTACTAGTACATGTTTAGCAAGTAGTAAGGGTTCATTGAGTGTATAGCTTCATTCGATTGGGTATTTTTTACCATTTGCTAGCAATACTGTTGCCGTGACATTTTTTAACCCATATCTAGAGAAAATATGACGACAACTTTCATTGATTCATTGACACATACGAGTATTTTCTTCACTGAGCCATTCTATTGCAACTATTTCATTTTTGTTGATAGTTATTCACGTGAGTGACATTATTACTCCTAGTGTATTAGTCGAGTCCTGCTCGAATATGATTGATCATTCTTTTGAATTGGTATCAGTATCCATAATCAGAAAAAAACGGTCGCAATCACTTTTAGTATCAAAAATCTTGAAACAAATAATAAGAGGAATATTAGAGATTACTTCCGTAATTGAGGAACTTGTTTTTTCTATACTTCATGCAGTGGAACTCAGCCATCTTGGGTTTCAGAGGTTTTTTATTTTAGATGCATTGATAGTTTGGAGTTTTTCTCACTTGATATTTATATTTGTAGAGATCTCTATGAGCCCCTTTATTTCGACGGTATCGAGTGGTATTACGATAGTATGGAGCTCACCGAGACGATCTCTCCCACTATAGGTTCATTGAAGATTGTATACATCCTTCCGATCGAATGTACATATGAGTCATTGCTCTGTCATAGGATCTGACCCTGTTATCACTGATTTTTCATTTGCACATTTTGCTCCATCAAAATTGATTTCATATGATTCTATAGTGAGTAGATTTTTTTTGGCTATTGCTTTTGCATTGGTGGATATATCATATCTGAGAGTGATCGGTCAGATAAGATTGTTCGTGGCACCTATCTGAGCATATTCTCGCGAAATTGCGTTCGTATAGAGATCATTATCATATATGGTCACATTACCACCTGGATTAGCATAGTCCGTAGCATTGATTATTCCAAATAGATATGCCCAGAATGCGATTATCAAGAATAGAAAAATTCCAAATATTCCTGCCGTAAACCAACTAATGATACGACGTCTCTTCTGATCACGAGGTATCCATATAGCTCTGAATAGACTCACTATCCATACAATGGAAAATATCAATACAGTTATTCCAAAGCTTCCATTGATAAGATTTTTTAGTAGTGTCTGTATATCATTAGGATTGATACCAAATATATTCACAAAAAATGCAGCTTGATCCGGATTGAATGCTATATAAGCCAAAAAGCTCCCAAAAAATATGATAGCAACGAGTAGAAGTGATCATATAAGCTTGAGAACTGTCGCTGTAGTCATTGGATCACGCAGTTTTCGTAGAGGTAGATTATTACTACCTTCTACTATTGGATTTGTATTAGGCGTGAGAGCAGAGTCAATTCGTGATGATATATCATTTGATGCAACTACTGAGTTATGAGATGTTTCTATAATTTGGTCGAGTAAGGAAGGAGATTTTTTCTGATTTGATATCGTATCACCAATATTGTTTTCTGGAGAGTCCATAAAAATGAAAATTATAGAATTAGTA
>JACMPX010000054.1 GCA_014377245.1 Candidatus Altimarinota bacterium | reverse complement strand
CCACTTGGTATCGCCATCACTATAGTTCGTTATTGAGACCTCGATACTCTTGTTCCCAACTATTCCTGGACTTGGATAGGCAAATATTGCTGTATTGTTCCCATATCCTCACTGATTCCAGTTGAGTGGGAGATTCCCACTAGCATTTGCTGTCTCAACAGAAGGATTGACGATCAGATTGTTCGGAGTAGGTGGCAATATTGATGATGCGATATTGACGATGATAGATGCCTGGGCAGTTTGTCCGAGTGTATCCTGTATCGAATACGGTATCGTCACTCGTCAGCTAAATCAATCCGCAGGGGTGAATATCACGATAGCACTCGATGGACTGATACTAAATGTTCATTCAGGGACTATGAGGGTAGTTTGAGGTTCGCTAATGAGCGGATTGAGATCTATTGTAGTTGAACGTAACAAGTTTCAAGAGCCAAAAGCCTGATCATTCGCAAGGATATCTGGTATCATGACTACAGTATCAAGTTTTCAGCTCGCAGTATCATCTCTCGCAATCGGAGGGAGAGATTGAGAAATATTTTTCATCCAAATATAGTTATCTGTATCGAGCCACCCGAGAGCCATCACTCTATGAAACACTGTAGCCGTCTTGGCTCATGGTGGAGTCCTGGATGTACCAACAAAACTCTTCCAATTTGCGGTTGCTTCAGGATTACCTATTTCATGATAGGTATGGCGTCAATCAGCATAACCAATATCCACAATCACATCGGTGACAATGGATGATCGATAACTATCAGAGAACACATACTCACTATTCTCATCTACAGAAACTGGGTCAAATGCCCATTTGGCGTCTCAGCTCACAAATCGAGTTATCTCGACCCTTCCAGCTTTCTGACTATTATCTCAAAATATTGGATATGTCCATATTTGATCGTTGTTACCGAACCATCATTGTATCCAATTATCTGGATTATCCACAAATAGTGTATTTGATTCCAATCCTGGATTTTGTATTAGATTACCTGGATTTATAACACCGTTATTGAGATACATATTCACAGATGAGGATGACTGTATTCCAGTTGGATCAGTGACTGTCAGGACTACCTCTACATAGACATCTGTAGCACTGTGATCGGGTGCTATGAATGATGCGAGTGTACCACTAGCCGCTTGTAGGTAGTGTATATGTGTGTTGTGATGTACGAAAATCTGCCAAGCAAATCCAGATCCTGATATAGTTCCTGTCTCGGGATCAGATCCTGTTCCAGAGAGTACTATACGATCTCATGCTCGATATATCGCACCATTCGACGGATTCAATATAGCCGCTGATGGTCTCTGATTTCACGCAAATATTCTTATACTTTTTATATCTATACCTCATGATCCGTCATTGACTGTGAGTACCGCATCATAGGATCCGTCAATAGTGTATACATGCGAAGGGGCCACTCAAGTCGCAGTGCCTCAATCACCAAAATCCCAATTATATGTGAGAATATTGCCATCAGGATCACTCGATCCAGACGCTGAGAATATGACTGCTAGAGGAGTGACTCCTGAGTTTTTACTGACTACTGGTACCGCGATCGGCTTTCTATTTCACTGCGTATAGTTGATTCGCTTCACTTCTCCTGTATAGATTGCGATATAGTAGAGGTGGCCATCTGGGCCAGCCTTGATATCGACAGGACCACCTGGATTAGCTATGAGATCTACCTGAGAGAGTATAGTATTGTTGGCACCCAGTCTCATGAGCTTCAAAAAATTCTGAGCATAGTCACCGTATACATATGATCATCGATACTCAATCGGAAATGCAGATCCTAAGAAATCACCCCCAGTAATACTTCAAGCACCGGCAGCATCATGTCTATAGAAATAAAAAGGTGCAATAGGATTCGCTACACTACAACCAAGTCATCATGCAGTGACATCTGATCACTCATAACACGGCCATCCAAGATTATTTCATCGATTCACAACATTGATCTCTTCCCAGGTATTCCAACCAACATCACCTGCAAATATCGTATTCGAACCCGGTTGAAATACAAATCTGAACATATTCCTGAGTCAGAGTGCCCATACTTTTGATGCATTTGCATTGGAATCCCCAGTGTAGTATGGGTTGTCACTCGGAGCAGTACCATCTCTATTGATACGGACGAGTTTGCCAGCAAGACTTTCTAGATTCTGTGACCTGAGCGATCTAGGATCAGCATAGTCGAAACTCGCACCATCTCCGAGTGTTGCATAGAGCTTGCCATCAATACCGAATGCAAGTCCTCAGACAGAGTGACTCGCATTGTCTGATGGTATACAGTCAGCAGTTACACTGTAGTTTTGACAAGATGGATTCGCTAGAGTTCCTCATACTGTTCCGAGGATAACCAGTTTGGATGACTCGAGTGCTCTATCTCAATTCACAGTTATACGTACGATCCTACCAGTTTTTGCTCATGCTATATTCGTACCAGGTGAGTTCTCATAAGTATATGAGAGGTAGAGATATCCGTTACTTGTGAAGTTGGGATCGATAGCAATACCGATCAGTCATCGATCGCCGTAGTTGTTTACATCGGTCAAGGTGATGAGAGGAGTATTGAGGAGTACGCCATTTTTGATCACTTGAACTGTTCATCATTTCTGAGCTACGAATATCCTTCCATCTGGTGCAAATGTCATCGCAGTGGGAATAGATAGGCCTCATACAACTGTCTCTACTTCAAACCCAGATAGAGCCCAAGTATTTGCAAATCAGGTAAATAAAAGTATAAAAGTTGAGAATAATCAAATCAGTCATCTAGATGCCAGTCTATGCGAATTGATAGTTGAGGTCATAGTCTAATAAATTATTTTATAAATATATATCTTCGATATTAACGAAAGGTGAATGATGGTAGGTTCCTTGCTCTGCTATTCCATCCATGGAACTCATTACCGATAGTATAGCGGAATTTTTGGTAATGCTTATAACACAGATCGACTCTAGATTCCCAGTCCAACAGAGATATGTATTGGTCGAATTCTTCCCTAGAGTAGAACCTGTTGAATTGGCAGTATCATATGCTGGATCCATTGTCTCAAGTGACGAGTTCTTCCCAGAGCGATTCTTCTTGTATCATCAATATGAAGTCGATATCCTTCCACTTCTCCCATGCGTACGTTACAGGATCAGACTTTTTCCCATACCTGTATATTTTTTTATTATAGTTGCGTGGATCTATCGTGACACTATCGTCAGCACTCAGCACTGGAGAGGGAGAGACGTATCTCGGTATACCGACAGATCGTGATTGATAGCTGTTCGCGAGATCTATCTTGGACATATATTTTATTGGTGCAGGACGAAAAAACTGAGATCAATCTGATAAGTGATTCGACGATTTATAATTATACGAGAGTATCTCATCATCTTGTTCACTCAAGAACAGTGAGGATGAGGCTATCCAAAATCCAGAAAAAATAATTGGTATTATCTGCATGACAAAAAGAAATATAATGTTAACTATGAATTAATGGTTGTAGTGATGAGTTTTTTAACTTCCCATATTACTACTATGATAAGGTGAACGAGGAACGAGATTCAGAAGTTGATTGGCATAGGTATGCAAAATTAGATGATAAATAGAAACAAAATTCTAAGAGCCATAGACTCTATTCTCTATAAGATTTTCGAAAGTTACGAAAACAACATTCTCGTCTTTAGCGAGAGATTCTAGCATCGCCAAGTAATAATCTCGATACGCATTCTCATCGAGTGTTTTATCACTATTGGCATAGTCCTGAGGGTGCATCATGATAACACAGAGTCCATTTTTGATGAAGGCATTCTCACAACTATTGAGTACTTCAGTTACTGGAACTATTCGTTTTTTATCGAAATTGTAGGTAGTACTATGGTAGTCGTGTACTCCTGTTCCGATCGAAGAGATCACTTCTATTCATTCATCTTTTGCAGCTTTGACGGCTTCAGTGGAGACTATATTAAACGGAGGAATAAAACTAATAATAGGTTTACCGCTCAATGGTTCGAGTATCTCTTTTCCCATGTGTATACGATTACGAGCCTCCTTATAGTTAACATCTCAGAACTCTGTCTTGTAGTATATCTGGAGATTGTTCACGCCTGTTCCAGAGTGATCCCAGCCATGCATCGCGATCTCCATATTGCAGTGTTCTCTTTTGAGAAACTTGATGATAGTGAGATCTTCCCCGAGATTTTTTGGTATCACTCAGGCCACTATCGGTGCGTTGAATCTATACGCATCCTGGATCATCCGCATGGATATATCTCTCCAGGCATATGCTTGGACATCATCGAGACGGAGTATTACCAGTTTTTTGCCTCGTAGATTCGCAGGTGTATTGATGTGAGAAATACAGAACTGATCTCGTCCAATCGAAAAAACCGAACGATCCTCTGTCAGATAACCACTAAAAAGAGCAAATAGATTCCCTCAAGTAAAATAAATTACACTCAAAATGATAGATATTGAGAAGATGATTTTGATGATAGAAGACAACATAATGTTGGAATAATTAATTAATGGAGACCCTATCAGCTCTTTCCCATAGCATATCACGTCTCCGGAATACTACCTCACGCAAGAACTCATACCCTATGATAAAAGCATTCACAAAGATAATCACTACATAAAATGGAAAGTAGAGTATGAGGTCCCATCTCCCACTCTGGATACTTGCGTAGAGTGCAAATAGGAAGGCTCCAAAAAAGTATGCTGGTAGCAAATATGTAAAGAAGAAAACAGGGTAGAGAATTGGTGTCAATAGTGTGATGGCGCTGTAGATCACTCAATCTATGAAAATTGAAGATAGCACAAATCCAGCAGATGGATTTTTGAGCATTATGGACCAATATTTCCTGATATTCTGCCAGCCTCCTCCATACCACCTCTTCATCTGTCTGATATATGACGTGAGATTGGGTGGATCTTGAGTATATACGATAGCCTCCATATCGTAGTGTATAGAGAGCTCCTTGAGATGGATCTGGAATGTCAGATCGAGATCCTCCGTCACAGTATCATGATAGAATGAGAGTGATTGTAATACTGATGTCCTGATAGCAGTAGCACAACCAGGCATCACGTAGATATATCCGATGATTGATTGAGCTCGTTTGAAGATAGTTTGTCCAATGATATAGTCGATCTCCCGACATGCCGTAATCCAGTTGTATCGCTTGCTCGAAACATATCCAGCTACTGCAGCCATGGTCTGGGTAGTATCCTGAGCAAAGTCTGCCTCTATCCGAGATACAAAGTCTCTATGGAGTGTCGTATCTGCATCAGTCATCACGACTATATCTCCAGTCACATGAGGAAATCACTTCAACTGAGCTTTACTCTTATTTCCACTATTCTGAGCGAGATGTATAGGTTTTATGTACGTATACTTGAGTGCATACTTCTCTAGTATTGCTTCAGTATTGTCATTGCTACCGTCATTGACTACGATGATCTCATCGAGTTGCCTCGTCTGAGCCAGTGCAGACAATAGACAAGATTCGAGACTTGTTCATTCATTATAGGATGGGATCAGGAGTGATATTTTCATAGCAAAATAATTATTATTATCTAGACGAAAGCCTAGTGTAGATATATATCAAAAATGATTCTTTGTTAATTTCTGATAAAAATCTGGTATCAAATTTCTGACATATAAAAAACTCCCCCCTGATAAAATCAAGGATAATTCTGGTATATTTATTTACCACTTCAAAAACGAAACTACTTTCGATGATATACTCTAAGTGATCGAAATCAATGAAAAAATAGAGACAAAAAAGCAAGGAGAAAGTTATTTTCTTTAATTCAAGACCAAGTAAATGACTTAGATACAATACTCTTGATTAATTATATTAATGAAATAAAGAGTGTTACTTTTCATAATAGGATTTACATAATCGTATCGAATCTTTCGGATTATATTATGTCATATCTTCACACAGAATTCACTATTGTATATTATGGTTTATAATAGTTTTTTTATAAAAGAAAAAAATCTGTATAAAATCTATGATCATAGATTAAAAGATATTTAAAAATCATTCTCAATAATTGAGAATGATTTATTTTTTATTATCTATAGTGTCTTTGTCTCTACTTCAGTCCTCATTCTCGTGACAAAGTCTCAGATAGTCTCGCTTGTCTTCTCCTGAGTCTTGTAGTTTCGCACCGCGAGTGTATGAGCTGTCATCTCAGCATCTCAGACGACGAGGATATAGTTCGCGTGCTGGGTCTCTGCATTGCGGATTTTTTTCCCTAGAGAGTCATTGGAGTCGTCGAACTTGACTCGGAGTCCTGCCTGTTTCAGTTCTTTGAATACCTCGTCAGCATATGGGAAAAAGTTCTCTCCAACTGGGATGATGCGGACTTGTTCTGGAGCAAGCCATAACGGGAATATTCCTGCAAAGTGTTCGATCATGATTCCCATAAATCGCTCCAATGATCCAGATATTGCCCGATGGATTACAACAGGTTGCTCGTCTTCGTTTTTCTCATTTTTGAATGATAGGTTGAATCGAGCAGGTTGGTTGAAATCACACTGGATCGTCGCAAGTTGCCACTCGCGTCCGATCGCATCTTTGAACATGAAGTCGAGTTTGGGTCCATAGAATGCTGCTTCTCCAGGCATTGCCTTGTAATTGAGATTATTTGCAATAGCAGCTTCTTCAAGATCCTGCTCAGCAATCTGCCATACATCATCACCTCCGAGATATTTCTCAGGAGTGAGGGGATCGCGTATCGAGAGTGATACCCAATATCCCTCCATCAATCCAAATGTCGTATAAAATTGCTTGATAACATCAACGATAGACGATACTTCGTCTTTGATTTGGGATACTCGACAGAAGAGATGTCCATCATCCTGAGTGATCGACCGTACTCGAGTCAGACCTGAGAGTTGTCCTGTCTTCTCATCACGATATACAGTCGCCGGTTCAAAGTAGCGAACAGGCATATCACGATAGGAAAACTGATTATCTGCGAATATCTGCATATGATGAGGACAGTTCATCGGCTTGAGGAAAAAGTTCTCCTTCGATGTCCCACCATAGACGGAGAACATATCCTCGAGATATTTCCCTGCATGACCTGATGTCTGATAGAGTTCCTCCTTCGCGAGGTGAGGGGTACACACACGATCATATCCTCGATCTTTGTGCAGATCCCAGAGATAGTCCTTGATCGCCTCACGGATGATCATCCCGTTCGGCTGGATGAGTGGGAGTCCTGAACCCACCATATCTGACACGGTGAAAAGTTTCAGTTTTTTGCCCAATATTCGGTGATCTCGTTTTTTTGCCTCTTCCATCATATGTTCATAGGCATCGAGTTCAGTTTTGCTCTCAAAAGCGAGACCGTAGATCCTCGTCAATTGTTTATTTTTTGCATCACCTCTCCAGTATGCTCCTGCGAGCTTGTCGAGTTTGAAGCTATCCTCTGGTATCTCAGAAGTGAACTGGACATGAGGCCCCTGACACATATCGATGAAAGTCGCAGTCGTGAATTCACCGAGATACGAGAATCCTGCATACACAGGATTGTGGAACTTGCCAATATTGGCATAGAATCCGATAACCGTCTCACCGCGAGTTGCGAGATCCTCGATCATCTCGAGCTTGTAGATTTCACCGAGTGCCATCGTGAAAGCCCGAGCATCAGCGACGGAGAGAGAGAACTGCTTGAATTCTTGTCCTTCGCGGACGATAGACTTCATCTTTTTCTCTATGTCTTTGAGCTTCGCTTCCTCTAGGGTAGTATCACCGAAGTCGATATCGTAGTACCAACCCGTATCAATATCAGGTCAAATTGCAAGCTTGGCATCAGCACCCATGACCATGCGAGTGGCTTGGGCCATGATGTGGGAGAGAGAGTG
>JACMPX010000053.1 GCA_014377245.1 Candidatus Altimarinota bacterium | reverse complement strand
TTCCTACCTATCTTGATCTCCCGAATGCAATAGGCAGATACCTCAGCACCAATATGGGTGGTGTCTTTTTCTATGTTTAGCACTCTACGATATCTTCCTCCTTTTGGCTCTTCTGATATCTCCACTCAATATTTGCGAGCTTGCGATCGAGATGAGCTTGGATTTTGGAGATACTATCAGAAATAGATCGAGTCGCCTTATAGTCGAATTTGTCCCAAGACATATCCTTCACGAATCCATCGAGACGAGCCGACTCGTAGCATTCTTTTGAACAAAAACCTAAGTGCTTCTTGTATTCTTTTTCATTCGCGATGAGTCGAGCATTGCAAGGAGAATATCTGCAATTCTCACAGTTATCTGTCAACTCAGATGTATAGAGACACTCCCCTATTGTTGTATGCGTGCTTGCATCTCCCACCTCGGTCGAAACTCGTCAATCAAAAGTGTAGAGATTGCCGAGCCAATTCCCATCATTGAACTCATTCACATACTTCACTACTCATCACTGGAGTGAATAGAGCTCATCCATACCTGCTCGGTTCATGATGACAGATGCCTTCTCACAGCGGATTCCTCCTGTACAGTAGAATATGACTTTCTTCCCTGCGAATTCCCTCTTGTATTTCTCGAGGAGCTGTGGTACCTCTCGGAAGTTGTCTGTCCCTGCTGGAATCGCTCAGCGAAAGTGTCAGAGTCTATACTCATAATCGTTTCGCATATCGAGGATTACGTATTCATCATTTTTTCCATCGATAATTGATTTGAATTCTTCTTTTTTGATTTCTTTGTGATATTTATCTACTTCTTCTTGATTCACTCGTTCGCCCATTGTCACGATCTCATCTCGGATCTTCACGCTCAGTCGAGCAAATTGGTGACCATCAACTTGGGTAGATTTTGCGTCGATATCGGGGATATCTTTGAAATATTCATTTTTTTGCAAAAATTCGCGATATGACCAACACTGTCACTGATTACCTGTTATAGTTGCACTGATCCCCTCTGTTCCGAGATAGATTCGTCCATGGAGTCAGATATCCCGGCAGTAGTCAAGGTGTTTCTGAGCCATAGAGTCAAGTTCTGACTCTGGGATATCAACGAACTTGTAGAATGTGAGGAGTGTATAGCTCGGTTTGTGCCGAGCACCCAGTTGTGAAACCATATTACTTGCGAGTAATGAATAAAAAAGTCAATTGCAGTTGACCTGATGGATTATAGGGGAAAAATAAAAAAGTAAAATATATTTTGCTTCTCCGACAAATACCACTATCCTACTTTTTATATATTATATATTCTCACTTCTACATTATGAGTCAGTCTCATTCACATTCTCACCCTATCCACTCTCACGACTTCAATCCTATAAAGGCAACCGCAGAAAAAAGTACCCTTATAGTTCTTGTTATTACAGCCCTAACAATGGTCGTAGAGATCGTCGTCGGATGGATAGCGAACTCTATGGCACTCTTTGCTGATGGTTGGCACATGGGAACGCATGCACTCGCACTTGGAATATCTCTACTTGCTTATGTATTTGCTCGTAAACATTCGCAAGATACCAAGTTTGCCCTTGGTACATGGAAAATAGAAATGCTCTGAGCCTATACCAGTGCTATTTTGCTTGGCATTATGGGACTTTTAGTTGCTGGATTTTCTATAGAGAGACTCTATTTCCCTCTTAGTATAAATTATGATATTGCACTTGTTATTGCTACTCTAGGACTCATCATCAATGTTGTCTGTGCTATGATTCTCGGACATGAGTGAAATCATACACATAGTGGACATGGGCATGATCATGGCTGACATGACGATCATGAACATCATGATGATCACCATGACCACGTATGACACAAAGATCTCAATCTAGAGTCTGCATATCTGCATGTCATC
>JACMPX010000052.1 GCA_014377245.1 Candidatus Altimarinota bacterium | reverse complement strand
TTTTTAATGAGAAAGTATCAACCAGGTATAAGAATCTGAATATAGAAAAAAGTATAGAGAATGAGAGCTCATAACAACCGATCAAAAATAGATATATGAAAAGTATGAAAAGTATATTCGCTATATCAAGTAAATAATAATGAGAAAAATGGAATTGCAAAAAGGAAGTATATCGCAGGTACCATAATCTGATCGGGTATCTCCATATATCGCAAATCATAGAGGGTGTAGACTCCAGTAATAAATCAAAATCCCAACAGAAGTAGCATCTCTATGCTCAATATGTCAATCCCGATGATCATCGCAGAGTATGTGAGAATAGCAAAAATGATGCCCATAAGTACCTCAGCAAAGGGGTAAAATAATGGTATGTTGATGCCACAATATCTACACTGACGGCCACTCATGATGTAGGAAAAAAGTGGAAAGAGATCTCGAGTATGGAGTATATGTTTGCAATGTGGACACTCGCTCCTCCCCATCATGATACCTCATCTACCACTATGCCATCTCTCTATAAGAACAGTTGAGAAGCTGCCGAATATGAGTCAAATACAAAAAGAAATAAGAATTGGAAAAAACATAATTTAGCGTTCGAGCATATAAAGAGAATGGAGATTTATCTGTTGTATCTTGTTGATATGATCTATTTTGATATTGGATGAAGAGAGTATACGCTCTAGTGGCGTATGAGATATATTGTCATAGATATATTTGAGTATAATATCATCTCATAGTATCGATCTATCCATTGAGCCGAGTGACTTGAGTATACGCATCTGGAATATTGTATAATGAGCTGGTGTCATATCTTGCCTAGAGCCAAGACTGATACATTCATATATATCGTCATAGAGTGAATGAGCTTCATGACTATCGAGACTCATTTTATTGGTGATATGCATTGTTTCGAGAAAACCAATAATACGCTCATAATTCCATCATTTATTCCAACCGTGTATTTTGATATCTACATTTTTGATCGTATTCTTCGTACCGTCTCTCGATATCAGTACCTCGGAAATATCACCGATATCGATACCAGTGATATTCTTTTTGTTCCACCAACCCGTGATTTTTCCATATTCACGACTGAGTAATACAATCCGAGTATTGTTGTCACGGATTTTTGTGATACTGAGTATGATAGCGGGAAAACGATACATATTTTTTTATTTGAAAATAATCTTCCCATCTACGAACTCAAAATTGAGATCATAGACTCATTTGGTTGTGGTGATATGGATTGTACCATCTCTCGGAACACTGATATGTCTGACTGGCGTATCAGTCTTGAGTTCCAATTGACCGATGTATGTCCATGATTTGACATCTTGGAATCTCTTGGAGTCTGGTTGGAATACCCAGATCCGGTCTCAGTTGAGAATATAGGTATATGAGAGATAACTACGAGAGATGAATTCACTTTTTTGTGTTGTATCGAGTTTCCATTCACCAGGAATCTTGTTGAGAACTATGGATGAGAGAGTATCCTTGTCTCCAATATATCTGAGAATCTTACCATCATCCATATATATGTATATCCCACCATCAATACTAATATCGAATATTCCAGGCTGGATTTTGCTGAGTAGGCTAGATTTTTGAGAGAATCCATTCACTCATGGCTTGTGTCTCTGTATCTGGTTCTTGGATGTCTCTAGTAGATAGATATTACCGTTGAACGTCTTGATGGAGAGAGCATCTTCCCATCAATTCTGTCCAGTGACATTGATACGAGCAAAGTCATCTCGTCGAGGTGATAGTACGCTATTTTTATCAGTGAGGAGATAGATTGATCCATCTTCTCATATATCAAAACTCTTTACGGTCTCACTACTTGGGTAGGGGGTTACTTTGATTATTTTATCTCATGTGACATAATTCATGATAGCTCATTTTTCTCCGACGAGAGTGAGTTTTTTATCTTTTTCGAATACACCGATTGGTGTAATATCGAGTGAATTAAACGGTATCACAGAGGTCAGATTTGTCATATCAATCTCTTGAATATCATAGACTTCTTTTTTCATAGATGTAATACGACCGAGTAGTTCCTGCGTATCGAGGACATGCGATTGTTCTTTTCTGAGGTCGAACAATATTTTCTCAGCTTCTTTCATCTTTGCTGAGAATGCCGTAGGATTGCTTGTCAACTTTTGTCCATCATCGATGAGGATCTTCGCTTGGATGAGCAAATTCTTGCTATCGGATGTAGTATTGCTAAGTACTCATAATATGCTCGATATCAGAGAATAGGCAAGAGCAAATAGTATAATCACACCAATACCAATGAATGCATACTGATATTTGCGATTCTCTAAAGTTGGGATCTTCTGGATGAGTCATTTTGTTTTTTCCCACATTTTCTTGCTCCTCACATATTCCACGAGTATTGCTCAGTGGTCTCTGAGTATATCAGATTGTTTCTTTCTCTCTCTGGAGAATGCAGGGAATCCACTATCGTAGAGTCTACGAGAGAGTCGTATGATATGGAGGTTGCTCGATATCTCTCTCTCGAGTATCTGCTTGCTTGTATCGCTCCATGCCTCTGGTGTGAGATGAGAGAGCTCACTGAGAACCTCATAGCCGAGAAGTGATTCGATATTGTCATTGGAGAGATATACGGTTGCTCATACGGGTATCTTACCAGTGGTGATGGAGTGGAACTCGTATGATTTATTCTCATGCACTGTGATGTCTATGGCGTTACCTGATTCCTCTATGAATACACCATGTGTGCCACCTACTGTCGAGAGTGTGAGATTTTCTCACTGGAGCATACCGAGGAGGATACGTATATCTGAGATATCCTCTCTTGGAAAACTTGTAACGAAGCTATTGTAGCGTTCGGTGATATATCCAAAATCTTGACTTGTTTCACGTATATTCCAGCTGGTTGATGATATACTCTCGAGGATGTGATCCTCGAGGATGCTCACTGTAGTTTCGCTCTCGCCATCAATAATACAAAAAAGTGTCACCGCATCATGTGGAGTGAGTGTATGTGATCTTGTTGCTCTCGTACTTGTTGGGTGATTGTAGTGGAGTGAATTGACCTGTATCATGGGGTTGTAAAAGGACTAAATATTACCAAACAATCCCAATGTATCGATTGCATCAGACTTTGATCTATCAGATTGTTCAGCTTGTTGTACCTGTTTTTTTGCCTTTTGTGATTGGAGAGATTGCCACTCGATAAGATGCTTCTCATTGAGTGTTTTGATTTCTTCTTGGTACTTGAGATTGAGCTCTTCGAGCTGATGTCGCTCTGTCATGAGTATATTAAAAAGTCTATCTACTTGCTCATCAGTCATCGAGGGAAGTATATCGAACCAGTATTGTTTTTCATTGTTATCGATAGACTCGCTCCCGAGTACGAGCTCTACGAGTTCGCTATACTGTATCTGGATCTCATCCAGAATAGTGAATGTGAAGTTGTCACGAACAATCTGTGTCATAATTAGTATGATAAAATATAGCTGAATTGTATACAATGTTTGTGGTTTCGCAAATTAAAATAATTGTATTTCTTGTATTTGACTTGATTTTCTCTCTCTATTCTCTATGATTTGAGACTATATGCATCATATCATCCTCTCACTCCTCGCACTCGTGGCTCGCCTCATCATAGCGAGACATAGACCATATATCATTGGTGTCACGGGTACAGTAGGTAAGACAACCATCACAACTCATATAGCCCAATTCCTCTCCAAGGAGAAATGAGCAAAGAATGTATGATATTCACGCTATCATTACAATGGTGAATATGGACTCCCTTTTACCATTATTGGTACTCGAACTCCAGGAAGGAACCCGTTTCTTTGGGTTTGGGTTTTTGTCCTCGCTCTATCACGATTGGTACGTCCATATCCTCGATATCTCGTACTCGAATATGGCATCGATCACCCAGGGGAGATGGACTTTCTCCTCTCTATAGCAACTCCTGATATCGCAGTGCTCACACCAGTAGAGCCCAATCATCTCGAACAATTCGGCACACTCGAGCACTATCGTGAGCATAAGATCAAGCTCTTGCAACAAGCAACTACTCGGATCATACATGAGTCCCTCCGTCAGTATATCGAGTTGGATGCACTCTACTACTCTCTCGGTGCACTCTCGGATATTGACGCGTCTCATATCGAGATAAATATATCAGGTACAAACGCGACAGTCCACTATAACAAAAAGGATTACGCAATACAACTCCCTGCTATCGGTGCGTTCCAGATCGAGAATCTTCTCCCTCTCTATGCTATTGCCGACATCCTCTCTATAGATCCAAATCGAGTATCTAGATATGCTCTGCATGGCTCTCCTGAGTCTGGTCGATCGAGTGTTCTCTCAGGTATAGATGATACTACTATCATCGATGGGAGCTACAATGGTGGATATCTGAGTATCCGTGAGGGTATTATTTCGATGCGTTCATTTATCCACTCGCATCGGATCATATTCCTTCTCGGAGATATGAGAGAGCTCGGTACACTATCACGTGATGTCCATGAGCGACTTGCCCACGAGATCTGTGATCTCATCCCTCATGAGAGTCGAGTTGTGTTCTACCTCGTAGGTCCGATGATGAGAGACTATACTGCTGCGATCCTCGGGTCCAAGTTCCAGGTTATAGTGAGTCTCTCATCGCGTGATCTCGGAGAGCAAATACTCAGAGATATCCGAAAGAATACAACACCCACAATAGTCTATGCAAAATGAAGTCAGAATACGATCTTCATCGAAGAGGGTATCAAATATTTTCTCAAAAATCCCGAAGATATCTCGAAATTACCCCGTCAGACAGCTAACTGGATACATAAAAAAGAGATATTCTTCCAAAGCTTACAAAAATAAGTATATCAGAAATATTTTCTCGTAAAAAGCCATATATTTATCACATCAAAATACCCATATATTTGGGTATTTTTGTTGCTATGTGCTAACATAGATATATGCCTAAAATATTCTCGACTACTTTTCTCATAGTATTCGTACTCTCATATCTCTCTCCGACGATCGGGAATGCTATCGATCCTGCTACATCAGGTCGTATACTGGATAACTTCAAGCGAGAACAAGCAGATATCCTCTTCGAGTCATCACCACTCGATAGTAGTGATGCGAGCAAGATCCTCGAACAAGAGTATGCGATGAATGGCCTCGACTCACTCAAGAATAGACTCCAGACTATGCAATCAGCCTATCAAGTTAAAAAAGATGCCGTAAGCGAGGTCAGAGTATCACTTGAGAAGGCTCTAGAAATACTCGCTGAATCTATCCGTTTTACGACTGAGTCTATCAATAAAACCAATATCGATATCACAAACAAGCAGATCAAGATACAACAGCTCAGAGCGGTCGAGATATCTCTGAGAGCTCGTATCGCTCAACACAGAGCTATCATACTCGCATACCTCACCAATATATACTCAGAAGGCAATAGTATCCTCGATACTCTCGGTAATGTGGATATTATCAAGTGAATGATACTCACGCGCTCTGATACTGACTATTCACTCTCAGATATCACCTATAAGACACTCGTGACTCAGATGTGACAACAATTCGTCAATGAGTATCGTGATCTCGAGAGATCCTACTACGTCTCACAGATCCAAACTCAAAATGAGGAAGCCCAACTCAAAGATCTCAAAAAAGGACTCGAGAACCAGAATATTACTCTCAATGCTCAGAAAGCAGATAGAGAAAAACTCCTTGAAATAACGCAGTGACAAGAGGCACTCTATGTACAATATATAGCGTCTCAACAAGTAGCTCAGGCTCAAGTGGAGATCCAGTGGCAAGAGGCGAGTGATAAGTATAGAGATTCGTTCGACTCATTGCTCGCGAAATATAATTGTACCAATACTAAAAAGACGGATAAGCAGATCATCGAGTGTTCTCGTATTCGTCAGTATTTTATCAATGAAAAAGAACTCGCAAAAAGTGAGGTCAGACAAGATACACCGAATATCCTCAATTGGCCAGTATCCTCTCGTCGTATCACAGCATACTTTCATGATGCTGGATATTATCAAGCCCTCCATAGTCATCATGAGGCGATCGATATTGCTGCAGAACAATGAACTGATATATTTGCTCCAGCCGATGGATACGTCACCTATACGCTCGAGCCAACTGCATGAGGATACTCATATCTCGCACTCCGTCATGCTGGTGGGCTCATGACCGTCTATGGTCATCTCTCTGAGTTGTTAGTAGGCAAATACGAATTCGTCAAGAGATGACAAATAATCGCCAAGAGTGGTGGGGCACCAGGTACTCCAGGTGCTGGTCCGATGACGAGTGGAGCACATCTCCACTTCGAAGTATGGAATCATCGGGAGCCAGTAGATCCACTTCGCTATATCTCGCTTGCTCGTATGGACTATACGACACTCCTACCTGTCTACCAGGACAAGTTCATCACTGATATTGTCGAACAATCCGGTAGTGGTACTGATACAAGTTGATATAAAAAGAAATTCAATATACTATGAGCCGATGAGACTGAGCGCCAGAAGTATCTCCTCGCGACATACGCTACGAGAGACTTCAACAAGTGGCAAATGTGGATAGATACTGCACTATCAGCCAAGATAGATCCAAGCTTCATGATATGTATCGGTCTCGCGGAGACAACTCTCGGAAACTACCTCAAGACCTCCTACAATATAGGGAATATCGGCAATACTGATAGTGGCTCTACATACTCATTCGGCTCTGCGAGAGAATGACTCGAGTGGATGTCTGCTACATTCAATAATTGATTCCTCGGTAAATATACCAAGTTATCTGAATTGTCTCGCTGGGGTAATGCAAATGGTGCGATCTACGCGTCGTCGAACTCGAATTGGCACAACAATACGATCAGATGTCTCTCTGCACTAAAGTGAGAATTTGTGAAGGATGATTTTGAGTTCAGATTGAAGTAATAAAAAAACTCCCGAGAGGGAGTTTTTTTATTACTTGGCTATCTTATTTTCCCATACTTCTCCTCCAGCTTCTCGAGTTGTTCTCGTGCGAGATTCTTTTTCTCCATCTCTATCCTGATGATCTTCTCAGGAGCATTCGCCGTGAATGCTGAGTTCGATAGCTTGACCTCGAGCAATCTGATATATCCTCGCTTCTCCTCGATGAGTCCCATGAGTCTCTCTCGCTCGAACTCGACCCCTGCCACATCGATCTCGTTGTGAATATAGATCTCGACAGATCCACAGATACCATAGGCGTGATCCCGAGGATCTTGCCCACTTGGATTGATAGTGATATTGACACGTGTGAGGCCAGAAATGAGAGTGAGATTATTCTCGAGATTCGATATCATATCAGCTTTTGCCTGGATGATTGTATCGTGATATTCTCCTGGCTTGATCCCTGATTCGGCTCGGATATTGCGTATTGTCCGTACGACTTCCCAGATCTGTTCGAGATTGCGCTCACTCTCTATATTTCTCGATATCGCAGAGGTAGGCCATGATGCTGTGGCGAGTATATGACCCTCTGTTATATATCCATAAAGGGTCTCTGTAATATGTGGGATGTATGGGTGCATCAGAGTGATGATATCGAGGACACAGAGTGATATGACGTCTTTGCCATATTTGGTATTTTCTTTTTCTACTTTGTATGCCTCGATCGCTATATCAGCGAACTCATCTCGGACAAACGCGATCAGCTCAGATCCGACACTCGCGAAATTGTAGGTATCCATACCTTCTGTAACTCGCTCGGTAATGTGGGTGAGTCGAGAGAGGATCCATACCTCGTAGGGGAGGAGATCAGCTGCATTTTTGGTGATTTTCTCTATGATAGTCTCCCGCGTGTCAGTGATATATCCAACATTCATCCAGGCAAATCTGATGATATTCCAGAATTTATTGAGAAAGAGTGAGTTTTCCTCGACAGATCTCATTGAGAAATTCATATTGTTTCCAGGAGTATTGCCGAGAGTGACGGCGAGACGGAGTGCATCAGTTGAGTAGGTCTCGATCACGGTGAGTGGATCTATCACATTGCCCCAACTTTTACTCATTTTTTTTCCAGTTTCATCGAGGATGAGTCCATGGAGATATATCGTCCGGAATGGTGTCATCCCAGTGTATTCGTAGCCCATCAGGAGCATACGGATCACCCAGAAAAATAGTATATCATAGCCTGTTTCGAGTACATTGGCTGGATAATATTTCTGGAAGAATTCACTCGGATTCTCAAAATCCCAATCGAGCACTGCGAATGGCCACAAAGCACTCGAAAACCATGTATCGAGTACATCATCGTCACGCCTGACATTTTGTTCTCCATATTTCGCAAAAAGGGAACTCGGATCCCGAGTTACTCCGAGGAGCTCTCCAGTAGTAGCATCATAGTATGCAGGGATCTGGTGTCCCCACCAGAGCTGGCGAGATATACACCAATCACGCAGATTATAGATCCAGTCTTCGAATGTCTTATTGAATCTCTCTGGTACAATCTTGAATTCTCATTTTTTATATCCTGTTGTCACCTTCTCAGCCATTGTGGATGCCCTGACGAACCATTGAGTCGATACTACTGACTCAACTCGGCACTTGCCACGAGAACAGTATCATACGCTATGAGTATATGGTTCGATGCGAACAAGATTGCCCTTGCTCCGTAGGAGCTCTACAATATTGTCTCGAGCCTCTCACACAGCAGATAGTCCAGCAAATACTCCAGCCTCAGCACTCATGAGACCTGTCTTCTCGATCACACGATAGTCAGTACGCAGCCCATGTCGACGAGCAATCTCAAAATCGGACGGATCGTGAGCAGGAGTCACCTTGACAACTCCAGTACCGAACTCCATATCAATAGTATCATCACCGATGATCGGGATCTCACGATTGATAATTGGGAGTATTACTGATTTGCCGATGAGTTTTTTGTACCTCTTGTCCCGAGGATGTACTGCTAGTGCCATATCTCCGAGGAGTGTCTCAGGTCGAGTAGTAGCTATGAGGAGCTCCTTGTCTGATCCAGATACGAAATAGTTGATATAGTACATGTGCTCGGCGATCTCTTGATGCTCGACCTCGATATCTGATATCACGGACTCAAGTACTGGAGAATAGTTCACCATATACTCTCCACGGTATATGAGTCACTTCTCATAGAGATCGACGAATATTTTCTCGACGAGGGTATTATTCTTCTCATCGAATGTGAATCTCTCCATATCCCAATCTACTGATGCTCCCATCATCTTGACTTGATTTTGGATATTTCCACCATATTCATCGATCCATTTCCAGCATTCTCCGAGGAATGCCTCTCGTCCTATTGCTTTACGGCTTGTACCATTTTTCTCAAGTCGCTTCTCCACCTGAGCCTGTGTTGCTATCCCAGCATGATCGGTGCCTGGTACCCAGAGTGTCGCATCTCCACGGAGTCTATGATAGCGAGTCATGATATCCTCGATCGAGAGAGTCAGGGCATGTCCGAGATGGAGATTGCCCGTTACATTAGGTGGTGGAATAGGAATATAGAACGTCTCCTGTTTAGAGTTTTTGCTATCTACTCTTGGCTGATATATTTTTTTCTCTTCCCAGAGTGCTTGACTTGCTGGTTCGTGGATCTTTGGATCGTATTGTTTTGGGAAGTCGGACATAGAAAAAAGAGATTACTAGTTAAAAACTATCTTGTCATCCTGAGGTACGAACGATCTGCTAGAAAATAGAGCAGATTTTTCCCATCGTCAGGATGATCCCGCAAGTTATATTCTTGGGATACAAAATTGGAAATTCTCATCTAAGTATATCTATTTCCCATTTTTTGCAAGTGACCTCTCTAATATTCTGGATTTCTCAAAAACAAGAAGTTTCCGAGATTATCAACCTAAGAAGTGGTTGATAAGATCATATGCATAGCTTGTAGTTTTTTGGATATCTGATAAGAGTATCCTATCTCCAGACTCTCTGTGCGACTACTCATATGGTACGTATGAGTATGGCGAGATCGAGTGAGGCTGAGTAGTGCTCGATATAATATGTATCGAGTGTGATCTCTTCTCGAAATGTATTCTTATCTCTCCCATATACCTGAGCCATACCTGTGATACCAGGCTTGATTGTCAGTACTTGGCGGTCGGACTCATCATAGAGCTCTATCTCACGAGGCTGATGCGGTCGCGGTCATATGAGTGACATATCTCACTTGAGTACGTTATAGAGTTGTGGGAGCTCATCGAGAGAGAGTCGCTCGATCCAGTGTCAGAATGACATCTTGCGAGGATCATCTGATATTTTATAGAGAGGTCACTGTCGAGTATTTTTTTCTTTTTTGAGTTTTTCCTCATACTCTATTGCTCCATCATCGATCCCATATTCTTCTTTGGTACAGTATCTCCAGTACATATATCGGAACTTGTAGAGTGCGAATATCTCACCATATTGTCCGATCCGTCTATTGCGGTATATGATAGGACCAGATGGGTCACTGATCCAGATGCCAATAGATACAACTATAAATAGTGGGAGGAGTATAATCAAGAGAATACTAGAGATCATGATATCTAGTATTCTCTTCGTAATTCGTCACCATGCAGTGATCGATACAGCCCTGAGCTCTATCATAGGAACTCACCCTATCCAATTCTCTCTCGCCGAGGAGAGCGGTGTATGTCTCGATATCTTGGGATACATGAGTGGAACTCAGTATATCCTCGCTAGTGTGAATATGTTCCCGAGCTCTGAGTGTTCACCGAGATATATGATATATTCGATTGATTCTGTTCTGATGATGGACTCTATCTGGTCGACTTCTCGTGGATCTATATATCTATAGTTATAGTAGCTATCCTCAGCTATCTCAGATCTATTCTCCTCAGTTGTGATGGCGAGTATAGTCTCTCGAGTTATCATACGTTTGGTATATAATATACTATATAGAGTATATATAGAGAATCTCACTAGTATTGATATAGTTGTTGCTATGATATATGTATAGAGTATGATGAGACGAGGTATCTCAGTGACGAACACTCATCCTCTAGCGAGATATACGAACCCAATATAGATAAAAAACCAGAAAAAACTATAGGTAAGTACGAGTCGTATCTCCTCAACAATCGGTGTATGTGCTCTGAGTGAGTATAGTCATCCTCTGAGTCATACGAGGAGCCATACGACCACACCAGATATGACGAATGGAACGAACTGCTCATACGAGATGTATGGTATAGGGAGCTGGACGAACGGTATCCAATCTCGCATCAATCGCAACGAATACGCAATAAAAAAGGCGAGTGTCACACCGCTGAGTTCGACTATGGTAGTGAGGAGTAGCCTCTGGATATAGATACGAGACATAGCTTGAGTATATGGAGGCATATATTTTTTGCAAATTGTTTGCTTGATTTCTTTAGGCCTCTCTATATACTCACATGTATGCATATATCACTCACTATAGTCCTCACGACCATACTCATCTTATTCATTGCTACATATATTGTCATATATATCGTACTCACTCGACGTATATATGATCGAGAGCAATATGTTGTTGATATATTCCTCGAAAAGATTGCCAAGATCCCTGCTGTTATAGAGGTTATGCGTCCTTATGTAGTTGATGAGCATCTAGCATTTGACCTCATCACTCGGCTCCATTCTGAGGGTATCATCCATGAATACAACAGTATTCCTATGCTTCTCGAGCACAACGCTCGGATCAATGATCAGTACGCATTTCTCATGAGACTCTCTATGGCAATACCTGAGCTCCAGCGAGATAGCTACTTCATCTATATCAGAGACTATGTGATATCATATGATCGGATGATGCGTAAATGACTCCCAGCATACAATATAGTGATAAAAAATTGGAACCAATTCATTCGAATAAAGAACTGGAGTATAATCGGTTATATATTGCCAGGGAGATCGAAAGTGGAGATATAATTCAGGATTCTCCTCTATTGAGCTGATGAACCAAATACTACCCCACCTAGCCTCTCCTAAGTATTCGTGAGAGAGAACCAAAATATATCCTGCCTAGACCTCCCTATAAGTGGAAGAATAAAAACTCCTCCTCATCAAGAGATATACCCCACCCACCATCATCGGTAGAGTATAGAGTATTCCTGCAGTGACCCAGTCTGTCCCGAAGAGATAACCAATATGTGTATCAGGGAGTCGATACTGCTCAGCGATGAGGCGTGCAGTACTATATCCGATGAGCCATACTCATGAGTAGAATCATGGTTTCTCTTTTCTCAATCAGAAAAATACTACCATCATCACTATAGTGAGTCATATGCCCTCGAGGAGCATCTCGAGTAGCGGAGAAGGGAAGTGAGATACTCATGCGATCATCATAGGGAATAGTCCGTCATAGGGTGTATATCATGGGAGTTCTCTATTTATCCAGTTGCCGATACGTCCGAGTCAGATTGCTACTGGCACTATCACGGCGAGTGTATCTATGAGCCCCCAGAACTGGTAGTGATACCGCTTCGCAAAAAGAAACACGGCGAGTGTCGTCCCGATGAATCCTCCGTGAAAACTCATCCCTCACTTCCATATCTGCAGTATCTCTATGGGATGATTAGTAAAGAATGATAGATTGTAGAGTATGACGTATCCCAGACGTCCACCGAGGATGATACCTATGAATACATAGATCAATAGTGTGTCTAAATGTTCTTTTTTACTGAAATTATAGAACTGTCTGACAAAAAAATAACAAATAATAAATCCAAGAGCGTACATAAATCCATACCAGGTTGGAGCTATATGTAGACCATAAAATGAGATATCGAAAATGTACATATGAACACAAGAGTTATACGATAAAATACTTTTAGGCTTTTGTGAAGGGATTTTTTTTGATTTTTCTATTTTCCTGTATACAATCGGAATCAATTATATATATTTTTCATGAAAGGTAAAATATTTCTCGTAGTTCTCCTCTCTCTTGTCATCACTAGCTCCCTCTGGGCTCTCAACACATCATTTCGTTTGAAGGGGATTTTTTATCTCCAGAATGGTTGGTCATGAGATGGATGAACGGCGATCACTGGTGGTGGAGGATATCCTGGTCGAGTCAGTTATAATGACGGGAATGGAGAGATATTACCCAATGGTACACTTTCAGGATCTTTTTGGATTGGCAATGTTGGATGGGTGACCTTCGATCATGGTGTCGTGGGATCTAGCGCTCAGCTCAACTGTCCAACTGATATTTTGAACAACGCCACTCAGCTCTGTCCTATATCCGGGTCTGCCTGGAGTCAGAATAGTGGATGGATAGTATTCGGTAGTAGTGAGATAGGCATATGATCTGGTGCCTACTACAATCCCAATACTGGTAATCTCGAATGATGGGGATGGAACAAGGCACTCGGATGGGTACCACTCTGGTCAGGGTTAACTGGATCTACTACACCTACAGTGATCACTCCTACCGATCCACTCAACGGCGCTCCTATCAACTTCGTATCGAAGATCGCGATCGTCGGTAATATCGCTGGATCTCGAGTATTCTCAGTGGTGAACAGTCCTATAGTTAACCAAGATGTCGGATATAGCTACAAGACGATCAATCACGCGAATATCCTCAATATGATCCGTCGCAATATTGCTCTCATGTCACGCAATATCGATCAGACGACCCTCGAGAGTGTATGATCTCCACATGCATTCATCATCAGAGCTGATTGAAGTGACTATCGTATAGATAGTGGATGGAACGTTGGTACAATCAATTCCAAGAGAACTATCATCATCATAGGATGAGATATCATCCTCGATCAAGCATATATCAACTCAGAGCTCTGGGCAAATCGTGGCATAGCACTCATAGCACTGCAGTCATCTACAGGAGTCTGAGGCAACATCATCATCACGAACAAGGTGAAGCAAATATATGCATATATGTACGCCGAGTGAACTGTATACTCTGGTAACAAGGTACTCTCGACAATCATCCCGTATACTCAGAGTGGCATATGGAACGTACCACAGATGCAACTCTATATACGAGGATTCGTCACATCGAAGAATACTATAGGAGGTGCACAGCAAAAGCCTACTCCAATATGTCCAGTCCTCACACCACTCTGTGGCCCGACTACGGCATACGCATATGACTGGGACTACTTCCGTACCTATGATCCGAGTGATACAGGACAATCATCTCTCCCGAGTGAGAGATCCAGCGTAGCCAAGCTCAAGTCAGCCGCCATGATCATAGAGTATGACGCCAATATACTCATAGATCCACCTCCAGGGTTCCAAGAGTTCCAGTAGTACTACCTCACTTACGATCGATATCATTAACTCTGCTCTCATGTACAAATCAGCACCCCTCATAGCTCTCACTCTCATACTCTCACTCCTATTCTCAGGAGCATATGCCGTGACCTATCCTACAGCTACTCCAAGTGGAGAGACTACTGGATGAGTGTATAACACCTACTTCACCAATATGTATAATCCATCTGGTTGTACAATAGGTCAGGTACTGAGATGATTCACATCGACTGGTGTACTCCTGTGTACGAGTGGTGCTACATGATGGTCACTCCTCGGAAATAGTGGAACTACAGCAGGAACCAACTTCATGGGAACAACAGATAATATCGATGTCGTGTTCAAGAGAAACAACATCGAAGCGATGCGTCTCTCTGGTGTGAGTGGGAATATCGGTATCGGTATCTCCGCTCCAACAGAGAAGCTCGATGTCGCAGGTGCTATCAAGCTCACTTCAGGGAATCCAACAGATACTATCTATGCCAATAATACGAGTGGTCTCGTCCTCGAATCTCAAGGCAATACCTACTGAACAGTCCGCATGACTCTCCAGAATATCAATGGCTCCAATGGTGCACTCTTCGAGATACCAGGTGCGGGTTCTCCTCAATTGATAGATTTTGGATTCAAGACGGTATCAGGAGGTCAGAGAAATATCCGATTCGAGACTCGTGGTGGCTCTACTTTTGCCAATGGTGGAACTCCAGAGTTCCAATTTGGTAGCTCTGCTGATCCGACTCTCGTGGTCAATGATTCTACTACTTATATCCGCAAGGGGAATGTAGGTATCGGAATAGCGAATCCATGAGCCATGCTCGAAGTCGCAGGACAAGTGAAAATCACAGGAGGTACTCCATGAGCGAACAAGGTCCTCACCTCAGATGCAACTGGTCTAGCGAGTTGGCAGACAGTCACTGCTACGAGTGTCTCAGCTACAGGAGTCGTATGAGGAGTGGAGGCATATCTGACGAAATTTGGTATTGGAGGGAACGGTCTCTATCCATCACTCCTCTATGAGACAGGAGCTAATATTGGTATCGGTACTACTACTCCATGAGCGAAACTCGAAGTAAAAGGAACCGTGAAGATCTCAGGACTTATTACTACTCCAGGATTAGCCAAGCTCGAAGTTGAAGGACAAGTGAGGATCATAGGAGGTACTCCATGAGTGGATAAAGTTCTCACATCAGATGCAACTGGTCTCGCGAGCTGGACATCGAAGAATCAGATATGTCCAGGGAGTGGACCTAATAATACTTGTTATGGAAGTGGAGCACTTGTATCTAGCACAAGTGGTAATGGAAACGTAGCAATTGGAG
>JACMPX010000051.1 GCA_014377245.1 Candidatus Altimarinota bacterium | reverse complement strand
TCGGTACGATGAGTTGCTGTTTTTTCATAATAGAAAAGTTAAAAGCTAAAGTGACTAATAATAGCACTTAAACATTATACTCAAATGAGATTAACGATAGATTAAGATTATAACTATTCGTTATATTTCGCAGAGAGATCTCTATAGCTTAGGGATTATAAATTTGATCGCGAACCGAGCAAGATACTGGTAAATCCTGCCACAGCAGTGTTGGCGAGGATGTGTGGTAAGAGGTTAGTTTTCGTCATAAATGTGATATTTTTCTAAAAAATTATAGTAGAAGTACTTTTTCATTATGAATTTTCCGCTTTATGAAACCGAATATATGATAAACACAAAAACTAGCGTTTCTCTCTTGCTCGAATTATTTCACTTGTAAGTACATTCCTCATTTCTCTTCTAATTGTTACTAATTCTGGATAGGTATTCCAGATATTCATTTTTTGTTCTTTTATATTGGTATCAGAGAAGTTGGATCCTAGCACATAGAATGCAAATGATTCAGCTATATCTTCTTCTGGACTTGATGTCGCATATTCACTAACGAATTTTTTGTCATCATAGGTTGCTGTTTTCATTGTTCACCAGAATTTTCTGACAAAAGTATTGAGATATGCTGTCACCTTGGTACATCATTCCATAGTTTCATAGTTCATACAAGAATCAGCAGGAGACATAAATTGATCTTTATTAAGTGTGATTATATGAGCGAGTTCATGGATGAGTGTCGCTTTTTGTTGTTTTAAGTCAGAGAGCTTGTGTATCGATAGATTGATCGACATTTTCCACTTTCCGTTGTTGTCATTATCCGAGACAAAAGCTATAATATCACTTTTTGGATCACTATACACTTCAAATTCTTCGATAAAGGTATTGGATAATATATCAGGCGAGAGTTCAGCGACTTCTTTCCAAAGATTTTGGTATTCAGGGGTGTCTTTTCCTGTCTTGAGAATGAGTCTTTCTCCTGCGGTCACAGTATATAGGACATTAGTATTAGCTGGAGTGGAGTCCTGATTTCCTGTCGGTGCATCACGAGTAATACCATCGAGAGAGTCACTCCATCCTGAGAGTTCTGTATTTATCTGGTCTTGGGTAGTCTTACACTCAAGTTCAGTCTTACACTCAAATGAGCATACATTTCTATTGCTGTCATATGTCTCATATGAGCTACAATCTTTGGGCCCCTCTGCATCACTTTCATATATTGTGAGGTCTTCACCACTTTCTTCTGCATAGCTGTTGGCTTTGTATATTCGATATATCCAGGTGGCTAGTTTTTCTCTTGTTATGGGGGTTTTATCAAGAGTTGCCATGATCTCGGTAGTTATGATAGCGAGATCTTTCCCTATAGAAAAATATTCACTATACCATAGCTTCCCACTCTCATCTTGCATACCATAAGCACTCCTTATGACTACTGCTAAAGCCTGTGCCTCGGTGATAGTATTATTGGGTAGAAATCTTCCATTATTTCAGCGAAAGAGCTCATATTCACATGACTCTATGGTAAATTCACGGAGACTCAGATCGTATTTATCCGTATCAGAAAATTCACAGTTTGTATTGGTCTTTTCTATTCCGATAAGTCAGGCAAAGTTCACCATGAATTTTGCTGCTTCACCTCTTGTGATCGAGTCTCGTGATCTGAATTCAGTAGTATTTGAGAACTTCGTGAGACTATTCTCTGAAAGCCATGGGAAAATATCATCCGAGAACTCTGATGCATTCGCGAGAAATACTGATACGCTTATCGACGAGAGAATACCTATAGTTATGAGAGTACGTCTGAACATAGAAAAAAGTCATAAGATAAATTTTTTTTATTTTATGAGAAAATATGATAAAAACAAGAGCCGAAATATCTTTTTCAACTCATTAAGTTCTTGAGTAAAACTTTTACGCTCTTCGATATAGTAATACTTTAACCTTATCTCAATCTCTGCTCCAAGTTTTACCATGATGCTCATATCAAAAAATTTATTATTAAATCATCAGGTCCAGTTTTCATAATAATTATCATAGTTTCAACTTCAAAAGGTCTTCTTTGAATCAGCAGTCAAAACATTTTTTCAGAGAACTTTTTAAGAAAGGAAAAGTGAGAAACTATTCTTTCACACTCACGGCAATCGTGAGTTCAGTATGTGACTCATTATACATATCGAGATAATATCCATAGGTGCGAGCGAGTTAAGATGCGGGAGTATTATTGATCGCATTCCAGGTACCAAATATTCCTTCAGGCGAGATATCGGTGATAGTCGTATATTTGTAGTCCTGAGCAGGTATTTGTAGTGTAGTGATTGAAGGATTTGTCTGTATGATTCCTGTCTTGGTGATATATCCGATGAGCATATCGTATCATTTTTTCTCCAGATCGTCGTGATCGTGATAGCTATAGTAGACTCCATGAACCGACGGGTACTCCTTGTCTATTACGAGATCTGCCATATTGTCCGTGAACCAGAGTTTCCATGCAGTCATGATGACTTGTCTCTCATCCGTTGGATTCTCTATCGTGATACGGTATCCTGAGACTTCGAATGGGCCGTGTGAGTATTTTTCCATGGGAATAAAGTTATGAATTCTAAAATAAGTATATCAATTGATTTGAGCTTATCCAGTTTTCATTTTATTTTCACAATATTGCAATAGTCCCATTGGCTATCTCGTGATTTCGCGAGCCAGATCTGCTCATGGCTCTAGGAACAGATACTCTATCTCATACCGGGGGCCTCACAAAATGCATGGTCTCATTGAATAAGTAGAGACTCATAAGCGAGGATATCAGTAGAAGTAGACATACAAGGTATGCAAGATGAGGTAAGAGTTATTCTTTTTTCTATTTTAGAGTTTCTCTGTTTTTTCTATCCTTTAGACTCTTTTCTACTTTTGTAAACCAGTATTTATAGCCAGTAGATGATGGGTGAAAGAGATCGGGAGCGAGGTAGATCTGAGGCTCTCGGATGAAAGGATCATCTTCTCGCTCATCGAAGATCTCGATATAGATACCACTATGACGACTCACTATCTCTGCGAACTTTGCATGATATGAGCGCGATATTCGCTCGTAGAAATATCCAACCATACTCGGAAATATTTGAGCACCACCGAGATTTCCACAGCTCATGACTATCAGATATTTGTGCTTTGGAAGGGATACTATAAGACTCTCATAGTCTCTTGCGACTGTATCGAGATCATGAAATCGAGTCATATCATTTCCCCCGATCTGGAGGAGGATATATTGGTATTCTTTCAGTTCCGTGATTGCTATCTGGGAAGCTATATCAGCGACGACTCCTCACGATACTCACTGGTTTTCGACACGAGTCGCACCGATATACTTTGCTAGCATTGCGGCTATCGTATCATCAGGACTATCCGCACCGACTCAGACAGCAGTGCTATCTCCGAGGACGAGAAGTGTCACTCCACTCGCACTTCAGGGTAGAGAGTAGGGGATCGTATGAGTGATTATCTCTTCGGAGATTTTCAAGAGCCTGAAGAATCTATATCCATAGAAAGCTATCACGGTAATGAGAAATATGGAGATTATGATTGCTATTTTGAACATGGATGGAGATTATGATTTCAAGCTTATACTCCGATTTTTACATGAAAAATCATTACCGTCATAGACCATAGCTGAGCTAGATTCATTTAAAAACTCTGAATTCTTTTTTTGCATCATTGCCCAGATATAGCGCTCACAGTTACATGAAAAATATATGCCATGCAAACTATAAAGGCAATCTGTATACTAAAGTACTTTGGTAGGATCTTGATTATCCACGCGAGACTCACTACTATGAGGAATGTTGCGATAACCACAGTCACGATATGTTTCCACATACTTTTTGTCATATTCGCCATTTCAGACTTAGAAATTGTTTTTTCTCCGTGATGGATCCCTATCTATACTGTCGCAAATATAGAGCCGAACCAGAGAGCTCCGTATGCCCATGAGCTGAGAGTGATAAGTATGTTTGCGGTCCAATTGAGTGAGATTACCATAGAGAATATAGTAAAAAAACATACAAATGATATGCCAAAAACAAATAAATACAATAGAAACCTTAGTTAGACTCTGTGTATTGTTTGAATTTATCGAGAATCGACTGCCATCCAGATCGTTGTTCATCTTCACTATGTGTATCCTCGATCTCGAATGTTTCTGATATAGTCGTACCGATCTCTGCCTTCGCGAAGTGTATCGTCACCTTTCTGCCATCTAATATAGTATATTCGATATATTTGGGCTCTGATATGCCAGTATAGATACCTTCAAAATCGAATGAAAAACTCCCATCAATCGCTGTCATAGTATAGGAGAATTTACCTCCGACATGGAGGTTGTTCACCGCTTTTGGACAATGCCAGTCTAGAGATGCTGTATTCCAATTTTCGATATCTTCTGGAGTTGTCCAGGTTTTCCAGACCTGTTCGATCGGGGCATTGATGAGAGCTGAGACAGTAACAGCTTGCATAGAAAAAAATAAGTAATTAAAAAACCAGCATCGTATTCTACTTTGTTTTTACTTCATAATTGATCATCCATTTCACTCAAAACTGGTCATTGAGACTTCAATAGTAGTCTCACCAGAATATTTTTTCCTCTAGTATCTTGCCGAATCGACTGATTAATCACTTGAACTCTCATCCAAAAACGGACCGATAAAACTGGAATGTTTCCTCGGTATTGTGAGAGAAGTTGAGATAAGTAGAGGTAGTAGACATATGCGTAAAAAGTAAAAAGAAATAAATATAGACTTATAGCTTCGATACTTGTTCAACAGATTTGATCGTAAAGAGAGATATATATTTTTATATCATTATATTCTTTTTCTCATGAAATCAATCACTATATAATTTTATCCCAACAAAAAACCCTTCCTGACCGAAGGGTTTTTTCTTTAAAGCTTTTGACTGGAACCAAGGAACTATTTCATGAGTGTAACATTACCGACATATTCTTTTTTCATAGCCTCTCGTTTCGCCTTTGCTTTTTCGAGTAGAGTAGCTCGGTCTGTTTGGGTTTCTGTATCTGTCTTTTTGCCTTTTATTGATCCATCCCAACCCTTTCGTTCCGTTTCGTCTTTTTTGACTTCGGGAGCTCCGATAGTGATTCATTTCGATGTGAGATATTCTCGGATCATCTTGACAAGAGTATCACGATCGGCAGGAGTGAGTTTACCTATTGCTATGTTGAGACCGTGCATCTGATCTGCCATATCTTTACCACTTCCCATCATTGTACCAGTTCCATCCAGTATCATGCGTACACGAGGTCCACCACCAGATCATGCTCAAGCCACACGACTATTTTCATCTCATCCTCTTTTTTGTATAGCAGGGAGAAGGAGTCTGTTGCTCGTAGCACCAGTTCCCATAGGAGGATTTGGTAGTTTTGATATATTCATCTCTTTATCGCTTTCTACTGTAGTCTGTATGAGAGTAGATTTTTTGATGTCGAGACATAGAGTTTTGGCGTCACTAGTGAGTATGTCACAGTTGATACTGCGGATATATGCGATCTCAGTATCATCATAGATACGAGGCGTACCCGCTATATTCGTAGCATCAGTACCAAAAGAAATGATGGGAAAACTCGCAGTTGCGATGAGCCCAATAATGAGTCTTGAATGAAGAGTCATGGGTAAAAAATAAAATAATAAATATTCCCAAATAGGAAACAAAAAAATTATATACAAGTGGGAGTATTTATCAAGTTACTTTTCGTATATATTCATATTTCTATCCAATTTGGATTGTATTTTACTCGAAAGATAATGGTTCTCTGTTTTAGAGTTTTGATTTGTATAAAAAACAAAAACAACTATGCTTTGGCATAATATTCTCATATGTTTCTCCTATGCAACAATACCTCCGACTCGAAGAGATCAAGCTGGCACTTGCTGATGATGAGTCACTCCTTGAAAACAAAATACTAAAAATTCTCAACTGTAAAAAAGAAGATATTATCTCCTATACCGTCGTCAAAAAATCTATCGACTCACGAGATAAACATGCTATATTATTCATCTATAGTATAGATATCGATCTCAAGCAAAAGAGTATCAATCTCACCAAGCCTAATCTCCTCAAACATAAAGCAAAGTATGTCGAACAATTTCTCTATGAGATTCCTGAGGTTCCACCGAATCCCATGAGAAAGCGACCAATTATTGTTGGTACTGGACCGGCTGGACTTTTTGCTGGATTGGCACTCGCTCGAGCAGGACTCAATCCGGTCATCATCGAGCGTGGTAAGGCTGTCGAGGGACGACTCGTCGATGTAGGAATGTTTATGAAGGGTGATTCACTCGATATAGAGTCCAATATACAATTCTGAGAAGGTTGAGCTGGGACATTCTCTGATGGCAAGCTCTATACCATGATCAATGATCCACGGAGTAAGTATGTGTTTGAAGAGATGGTTGCAGCAGGAGCACCAGAAGAGATCATGTACAAAGCGAAGGCACATGTGGGAACAGACAAGCTACGCATCCTTGTCAGGGAGCTCCGCAAAAAAATAATCTCACTCTGAGCAGATATCAGATTCAGTACCTGTATGACTGATATAGAGATAGTAGAAGGGAGGCTCGTTGCCATCATTGTTAACTGAGGCGAACGTATCGAGTGTGATACGCTCATTCTCGCTATAGGGCACTCTGCTCGTGATACCTATGAGATGATATGTGCGAAGTGACTCGATATCGTACAGAAGCCGTTCTCCATGGGTGTGCGTATCGAACATGATGCGAATATGATCAACCGATCTCAGTTTGGTGACGCGTGTGTGAGTCCCAAGCTCGGAACCGCTAGTTACAAACTCGTCACTCATGGAACTGATACTCGTACGGTATATTCGTTCTGCATGTGTCCCTGAGGACATGTTGTTGCAGCGTCATCTGAGAATGGGAGACTCTGTATCAATGGAATGAGTGAATACCGCCAAAACAGTGGGATATCCAATAGTGCACTTATGGTACCAGTGACACCCGCTGACTTTGGCTCTGATCATCCACTCGCGGGTATCGAGTTCCAACGCAAATGGGAAGAAAAAGCGTTCATCCTAGGAGGATCTGACTATAGGGCCCCCGCACAGCTTGTCTGAGATTTTCTCGCGGATCGTCCCTCTACTCAGGATAATGATATCAAGACCACCTATCTCCCAGGTGTCAAAATGACCTCGATCAAGGAGTGTCTCCCAGAATTCATCACTGCAGCTCTCAGAGTCTGACTCAGAGATCTTGATCATAAAATAAAAGGATTCGCGGATCCAAAAGCGCTCCTCATTGCCATCGAAGCTCGGAGCTCTGCAGTTATAAGAATTACACGAGATAAGGAAACGCTCCAGTCCAATATACTCGGAATATATCCCAGCTGAGAAGGAGCGGGATATGCTGGAGGGATCACATCTTCCGCGATCGACTGACTCATTGTGAGTGAACGGATAATTGCGGAATATCTGAAGTAGATCAATAAAATATATTTTTCAACACTACTTAAAGTATAAGATCTCTCACCACGACCTGCACACTCACTTTTCATTTCCATTCATTTCTATCGATCTCGATGATGAGTGATACAATATTTCCATTTGCTAGTTGTGCTTTTTTATCACCTGCATTCCAGAGCAGGAGACGTAATGAAGGATTTTCATAGATTGAAATAGAGAGATGTTTATCTTCTTGACCCAATGGCTTACTGCTCGCGATCGTCACATTTTCGAGTATAAAAAGAGGCTTTGGATTCCCAATTCCAAAAGGTCTGAAATGATCTATGTGTTCGAGCGTTGCTACAGTGATATCTGCTGGAAGAAGTGGACATTCGATATTGAGTATCTTTTTTGGCAGATCTGTCACGTCATGGACAATAGCAAATTGTCTCCACATTGCTTCTTTGAATTGTGTGATTTGATTCGTTTCTATTGTGAATCCTGCCGCTTGACGGTGGCCACCATATCTGACAAAAAAATGCTTGCACGAGTCAAGTAGCTCGATCAGGTTGCACCACTCAGGAGCCCGACAAGATCAGATAGAGAGTTCTTTTCATTCGCTTGCGTTTGTAGTTTCGTCTATGGCAACAGTATCTCATTTGCGAGTTGTGAGTGGGTGATCGTGCCCGTTCTTCATCACGATACTTGGCTTATTATAGAGCTCTGTGAGTCGTCCAGCGACGAGTCCGATGATCCCATGATCGAGATCTGCCGCATCAAAAAACAATATTGGCCGAGTTGTATCGACACTCGCAAGAGCTCGTTGATATTGCGTTTCTGTAGTTCACTTCCTTGTCTCATTGAGATGCTCGAGCTCTCCGAAGAACTCATCAGTTCTACCTTCTCAGGCGAGGAGCCAACGCAGAGCAGTAAGAGGCGTATCCATTCTTCATGCTGCATTGATGCGAGGACCTATTTGGAACCCTATGATATCAGCATTTCACTCGATCTGTTCTCTCCCTTCGAGGAAATTCCTGAGTCAAACAGACTCTGATTGTTGCATCTGTCTGAGTCCGAGAGTCGTGATGACACGATTCTCTCAGGTGATCGGCATACAGTCAGCTACTGTACCGAGTGAGGCAAAGTCGATATAGCGAGTGAGCGTAGCATCGATATCACTTCGTCATAGTCATAGCAATACTCAGTGAAGGAGCTTGAATGCGACCCCAGCACCAGCGAGTCCATGAAATGGATATCGCGAATCTTTGCGTTTAGGATTGACGATAGCAACAACCTCTTCTGGTATGATATCAGGAACAGCATGATGATCCGTGACGATGACATCGATTCCGAGTGATCGAGCATATCGGATCGGCTCGATATCTCGAGTTCCACAGTCGACTGTGATGAGGAGAGTGACTCGTTTATCTTTCAATTCATCGAAAAAATATCACTTCAATCCATACCCATCATGCACCCGATGAGGGAGACGATATGAGACCAAACATCCGATTTCCGACAGGAACTTCACGAGGATCGCCGTCGATGACACTCCATCGACATCGTAGTCACCGAATATGACAATTCGTTCTTTCTTCTCTCTTGCGATCAGTATTCTTTTTACGGCTTTCTCCATATCGGGCATCAAATAGGGATCATGGAGATCAGATATCTGCGGGTCAAAAAAACTGTCCAACTCCGCAGGATCGAGATGGCGATTTGCGAGGAGGATGTTGTAGAGATTTTCGCTATATGGAGAGAGGATATTGACTGTATGTCCACCTTGCGTTTGCATGCGTTTTGACTTTATTATGTTTCGGATTATACTCGTAACTGTCCTTATGCCAAGTTTTTTTATTTTTTATTTTTTACCTATGCGATCCACACTCATCATTATCTCATCACTCATAGTATTCTCTAGTTGTACGATGCCATGGTCCAAGACTACTGAGGTTACCAAACCAGTCGAATACTCGACTGCACAGACTGACTCACCTGCGGCTCGTTATTGTACTAAGAATGGTGGAACTGTTTCAATAGAAAAAAATCCATCAATACCTACTATGGATCTTATCTATTGTACTACACGAACTGGTGAGAAGATAGATGCATGGAAATATATAGATATGCAAACAACACAGACTGGAGCTATGATGGGCAGTGGTATGGCTCTTTAGTTTTTTGCTCTATCATTCCCAGATTCCTTTCTGGAGAGGCTCTGTACTTTTTTAATAATCTTCGATTCTTTTCAAAGTCTATCCCTTTACTTTTTAATAAAAAGTAACAAAATTCTTCCAAATCTTATATGCTCCCTGTGGCATCTATTCTCATCTTGTGTTCTAGATTTTCAAATTAATAGACATTTAAAAATCTGTCGAAAACTTCGCTGATATATATTCAAAATTCATATAATTGAAGAAAACCTAGGGAAATACATTGACTTCATTCTTCGTTTTTATTTTTGTCTCTCATGAATCTCCTTCAGATTTTTTTCATCATATCAGGACTCATCATATTCCTGGTAGCACTCGATATCGCAAAACGAGAAAGATTCAATGCTCTGCATTTTCTCGTATTTCTTGGTGTCGGATCAGGACTGCTCGTTTTCACTGTTTTTCCAAACTCACTCAATCTATTGGGTCAACTCTTCTGACTCCAACGATGAGCAGATCTCCTTGTATATGCAAGTATCATATTTTTATTTTATTTTGTCCTCCTCCTCCTCCGCAAGGTAGAGAATACACGAGAAGAGGTCACCAAGCTCGTACGTGAAATCGCAATACAGAATGCCAAAAAATAAAATCATATTTCTCATCAGAGCCTACAATGAATCCACTCGAATTAGAGGGGTTATTGAGAGTATTATCTCTGCTTGATACTCAGAGATACTTGTTATAGATGATGGATCTACTGATGGTACAGAGGTATTTTTATCTGATTTCATCAAAAATAAAAATATACACTACGTCAGGCATGTCGCTAATCGTGGAGCAGGTGCCGCACTCGAGACAGGATTCTCATATGTCAGGTCTCGCAATAGTGATAACCACTGGAAATATCTCGTCACATTCGATGCTGATGGACAACATGATATACGAGATATGGAGCTATTTAGATCCGCATTTGAGACTGATCCGACTCTCGATGTAGTACTCGGGTCTCGATTCATCACCAAGACAGATACTAATGTTCCATTTTTTCGTAGAGTCATACTCTGGTGAGGTATGGTATTCACCTCTCTCATATCAGGTGTTCACCTCACAGACGCACACAACGGATATCGGATGATGCGAGTGAAGGTACTAGACCATATCAGGATAACGATGGATGGTATGGAGTATGCGAGTGAGCTCATCGATCAGATCGGATCTTATCAATTACACTTTGTTGAGGTTCCAGTCAATATTCACTATGATGAATATACTCTCGGTAAGTGACAACGTCATGGTTGACCATTGCGTATAGCGGCTCGTATGATACTCAAGAAATTCTTTTAAACTGTATATGCAAACGATTATCGTCACCTGAGGAGCTGGATTCATTGGTTCCAATTTTCTCTCGAAATATGTACTCGCATTTCCGGGTATTGAGTTCGTCAATGTCGATATGCTCACTTATGCAGGCAATATCGAGAAGATATCAATAGAGGTGAGAAATGCTTCAAACTATAGCTTCGCCCAAATCGATATCCGAGATATTGTGACTCTTCGAACAATATATGCAAAATACAATCCAACAGATATAATACACTTTGCAGCAGAGTCACACGTAGATAACTCTATTCTCAATCCGAGATTGTTTACCGAAGTCAATATTCTCGGTACACAGAATCTACTCGATCTCCATCGCGAATTCCGGATGAATCGATTCCACTATATCTCGACCGATGAAGTATACGGAGATATTCCAGATTCTGGATACTTCACTGAAGAGACACATATCGAACCATCTTCACCGTATTCTGCATCGAAGGCTGGAGGTGATATTCTCACTCAGGCGTATGGGAGGACTTTTGGTCTCAATTATACGATCACTCGCTGTTCGAACAACTATGGAGCACATCAGAACAATATTTCCTTGATCCCACTTTTCATCTCTCGGATCCAAAAGAATGAAAAAGTCCCACTCTATGGTGATGGATCCAATGTCCGAGATTGGCTCTATGTAGAGGATCACTGTGATGCGATCTGGGAAGTGTTCACTCGTGCAAAGAGTAGGGCAATCTACAATGTCGGAGGGAATAATGAGTATACGAATTTAGAAATCACGAAAATATTACTTTCTACTATGTGAAAAAGTGAAGATCTCATTAGTTTTGTTCCTGATCGGCCAGGTCATGACAAGCGATATGCGATTGATGCCAGTAAAATAAAAAAAGATCTCGGATGGGTACCGAAGGTGGCATTTCCAGAATGAATACAGAAAACTATACAATTTTATCTATAAATGTTATGAAAGGTATTATACTCGCAGGATGATCAGGTACTCGCCTCTATCCTATCACGATGGGCATCTCGAAACAGCTCATGCCAATATATGACAAGCCGATGATCTACTATCCGCTCTCTGTCTTGATGCTCGCAGGTATTCGCGAGATCCTCATCATCACCACCCCAGAGGATCAGCTAGGATTCGTCCGACTCCTAGATGATGGCGCACAGTGGGGTATCAATATCTCTTATGCAGTGCAGCCGAGTCCTGACGGACTGGCTCAAGCTTTTATTATTGGTGAAGAATTCATCGGCTCGGATGATGTTTGTCTGATCCTCGGTGACAATTTATTTTATGGCGATGGATTGTCGGTACTCCTCATGGAGAGTATACGGATAGTCACACAAGAGCGTCAGTCAGTCGTATTCGGATATGAGGTATCTGATCCAGATCGGTATGGTGTTGTTGAGTTCGATCGTCAACATCAGGTGGTATCAATAGAAGAAAAACCCAAAAACCCGAAGTCAAAATTTGCCATTGTAGGTCTCTATTTCTATACCAATGATGTTATAGAAATAGCAAAAAATGTAGAAAGAAGTGAGCGTGGAGAGTTCGAAATCACTTCTGTGAATGAAGAATTCCTGAGTCGAAATCAACTCAAAGTTGAGATCATGAATCGTGGATATGCTTGGCTCGATACTGGGACTCATGAGAGTATGATGGATGCTGCGAACTTCATCTCTATTATCCAGAAACGACAAGGTTTGCAAGTGGGATGTCCTGAAGAGATCGCGTATCGTGCTGGATGGGTCACTCCAACTGAGCTCGAGAATCTCGCAAAACCGATGATGAAAAATGAATATGGAAGGTATATTATGAATCTAGTGAAATAATATGGCATTCAAAAAATTTCCTACATCTCTCGTCGACTGCTACATTATAGAGCCTCAGGTTTTCTGAGATGCTCGTGGATTTTTTATGGAGACGTACTCAGAAGCTGAGTTTGCAAAAATCTGAATCGATGCAAAATTCGTTCAGGATAATCACTCCAAGTCGAAAAAAGGTGTACTCAGAGGTCTCCATTTCCAATCTCGAAAACCACAAGCTAAACTCGTGCGAGTAACTGTAGGTGCTATTTACGATGTGATAGTAGATTTACGCCAAGAGTCTTCTACCTTTGGTAAATGGGAAGGATTTTTGCTCTCGGCCGAAAATAAAAAAATGCTCTTCGTTCCTCGTGGTTTTGCTCATGGTTTTCTTACACTCGTGGATGATACAGAATTCCTCTATAAGTGTGATGATGTCTATGATCCAGGATATGAATGAGGGGTTATGTGGAATGATACTGAGATCTCGATTAACTGGCAAGAGTACATGGATCAATATCGAATTGGTGAACTGGAAATATCTATAAAAGATCAAACGAACTTGAGATTTGATGCATATATCAATAATCCAATATTTTAAGATGACTAAAAAGAAAATTCTTATTACAGGGTGAAATGGGATGCTTGCATACGATTTTATCCGAACACAACGTGAAAAATATGATATTATTGCAGTCGATCGAGATGCGTGTGATATCACTTCTTTTGAGTCTATTTTGCAAAATATTTCACTATATGAGCCTGATATAGTACTCAATTGTGCCGCCTATACCGCTGTTGATGATGCTGAGGATATCGGGATGCAGATGTGTTATGAAGTCAATACCCTATGAGTCTACAACCTCGCTCGTGCCACTGCTGTATTTGGTATTGAATTCATCACGATCTCGACAGATTATGTATTTGATGGAAAAGATCCCGCCTGATATTTTCCTACTGATGAGTGCAAGCCCATCGGAGCATATGGTATGAGCAAATATCTGGGAGAAAAACTCGCAACACAAGTAAACCCCAGGACTATTGTTGTGAGAACGAGTTGGTTATATGGTGGGAATAAATATGGAAGCCTAACATGAGTTTTTGGTAATTTTGTCAATACAATGATCAGGCTAAGTGAAACTCAAAGTGAATTGAAAATCGTGAATGATCAACATGGAATACCAACTTCTTGTATTGATCTCTCATTCGCAATATCTGAAATAATAGAAAATATCGAAGAACGAGAATATGTGGGGCAGTTTTTTCATTTTTCTAATTCCTCCAAAGAGGGAAGTATTACTTGGGCAGACTTTGCTCGTGAGATATTTTATAGTATCTGAAAAAATATTCAAGTTATCGAATGTTCCTCAAATGAGTATATTACAAAAGCTAAGAGACCCGAGTGGAGTATTCTCAAAAATAACTCAAGTATTATACTTCTTGACTGGAAAATAGGATTGGCAAGGTATCTTGGAAAATAGATTTGTCGAATACACCATTTCCTATAAAATGCAATCCATATATTTTATATTAAAAAAACATGTCAGAAATTCGAAATAAAAAAGCCCTCATAACCGGTATCACTGGACAGGATGGAGCCTACCTCGCAGAGCTCCTTCTGTCGAAATGATACGAAGTTCATGGGATCAAGCGTCGAGCATCATCATTCAATACATCACGTATCGATCATCTTTTTCAGGACTTTCATCAAGATGGGGCAAAATTATTTCTCCACTATGGAGATATGACTGACAGTGCGAACCTCATCAAGCTCGTAGCTGATATACAACCTGATGAAATATACAACCTTGCTGCACAGTCACATGTGAAGGTGAGTTTTGATATGCCCGAATATACTGCCAATACTGATGGTATTGGGACACTCCGTCTCCTCGAGGCTATCCGTGTGAATAGACTCGAGCAAAAAACTAAATTCTATCAAGCGTCTACCTCTGAGATGTTCGGTGGAGTCGGATTCAATATGCCTGTGACAGGATATATAGAAGAGTCTCCGTTTTATCCTCGCAGTCCATATGGAGCTGCTAAGATGTACGCATACTGGATCACGATCAACTATCGTGAGAGTTATGGGATATATGCGTGCAATGGTATATTGTTCAACCATGAGTCTCCAGTCCGTGGAGAGACATTCGTCACTCGCAAGATCACTCGTGCTGTAGCTCGTATCCATCTTGGACTCGAGAAAATACTCTACATCGGGAATATGGACGCAAAAAGAGATTGGGGACATGCGAAGGACTATGTCCGTGGTATGTGGCTGATGCTCCAACAAGATGGACCAGAGGATTTTGTACTGGCAACTGGAGAGACCTATAGTGTTCGCCAATTCATAGAGTGGGCATTTGCTGAGGTAGATATAGAGATCGAGTGGAGAGGGATAGGAGTGGATGAAAAAGGATACAATAAAGCCACAGGTGAGTGCGTCATTAGTGTAGATCTACGATATTTTCGTCCTACTGAGGTCGATCTCCTCCTCGGCAATCCAGCAAAGGCTGAGAGACTCCTCGGATGGACTCGAGAATATAGTATCGCTGAGATGGTGGCTGAGATGGTACGGTCAGATATCGACATATTCCGCAAAGAAGAAATCCTCAAAAAACACGGCTACGAGATACTTGCTCAATATGACTAATATGTTTATCGAAAAATCACTCTATACAGATATTCTCAGGAATATGCCGATTCCTACTGTGGATATCCTATTTCTGAATTCTCAAAATCAAATACTTCTTGGAAAAAGGAATAATGAGCCACTTATGGGGATATATTATATCCCAGGTGGACGAGTGAATAAGTGAGAGAGATCTCTCGATGCCACGAAAAGAAAAGTTTTTGAAGAGTTAGGAATTAATATCGATATCTCTCGTCTTCAATTTGTCTGAGTATATGATGATATATTCGAGAATTCTGCTTTTGATGATATCACTACTCATTGTATCCCCGTGACATATCTCTATCAGCTCAATTCTTATGAGGAATTAGAGTTATCTCTCTGAGATGCTCAGCATTCTGATCTTCAGTTTTTCTCTCTTGATGATCCGAGTCTCCATGAGATGGTGCAGATGCGAGTGAGATATCTGAGAAAATTATTAAAAGTATAAAAACTTTCTCGTGACAAGAGGGTTTTTTTTCATATACTAACATTTGTATTTTTCATATCAATTATGGCTATCAAGCTCATCAAATCAGCATTTTACCACGAGATGGAGACACGAGTCAAGCTCTGTGAGTTCCTCTCTCATCCTGAGCAACTCAGTATTGGGAAATATTGCCTTGAGTTCGAGGACAAGTTCGCCAAGTGGCAAGGCCGAGAGTATTGTGTATTCGTGAATAGTGGGAGCTCAGCCAATCTCATTCTATTACAATCGCTTCTCAATACAGGTCGTCTGCAAAAAGGAGATGAAGTATGATTTTCATCGCTCACTTGGGCGACCAATCCTATGCCTCTCATGCAACTCGGATATACCCCAATTCCCATCGATATCGAACTGGGTACACTCAATGTTTCACTTGAGAGTTTCCAGCGGTCTATCGAAGGCAAGAATATCAAGGCACTTTTTATTACCAATGTACTCGGTTTTTGTGATAATATCGATGCAATTGCAGAATATTGTGAATCTCAGAACATCCTCCTCATCGAAGATAACTGTGAGTCTATGGGGACAGTATACAAGGGGAAAAAGCTCGGAAACTATGGACTCGCCTCTACATTCTCTACTTATATTGGACATCATATGTCTACAATCGAGGGAGGGATGGTGTGTACCGATGATAGAGATCTCTATATCAATCTAGTGATGACTCGAGCTCATGGTTGGGATCGCAATCTGCCTGCAGATATCCAAGACGAGATCAGGGCAAAGTATGGAGTTGGATGATTTTATGCGAAGTATGCATTCTACACCCTCGGATACAATGTCAGGCCCAATGAGATCAATGGATTCATCGGATCAGATCAGATGCAATACCTTGACGAAATTGTGACGATTCGAGAGGCGAATTTCAAACGATTTGTCGAAAAAGTAAATAGCAATCCTGATTTTTATCCTATTCAACATGATCATATAGAAAAAGTTTCAAACTTTGCAATTCCTGTCGTATGTAAGAGTCTAGAAATACTCGAAAAATATAAGGTCAGATTTGAGGCAGAAGAAGTAGAGATACGACCGATTATCTCGGGGGATATTACAGAGCATATTTTCTGGAAAGAGGCATATGGTAAGCTAAACAAAAAAACTACTGCTCAGCTTGTTCATTCTCAGGGTTTTTATTTTGGTAATAGTCCAGAATACACAGAAGATGAGATCACTATACTTACAGGACTTCTCTCTATATAAGAATGGAAAAAAATGCAAAAATCTATGTGGCTGGTAGTACGGGCCTTGTCTGATGAGCTATTGTTCGTCGTTTACAGAGTGAGTGATATGTCAATATTATCACTCGATCACGCCGTGAACTGGATCTCACGGACAAGGTTGCCGTGACAGCTTTCTATGAAAGTATGAAGCCAAAATATGTGATAGTATCTGCCGCTCGTGTCTGAGGGATTCGGGCAAATATCACCTATCCAGCAGACTTTCTTTATGAGAATCTCGAGATCCAGAACAATCTCATATGGTGAGCACATATTTCTGGAGTTACCAAGTTACTCTTTCTCGGAAGTAGTTGTATCTATCCTCGTGAGTGTCCACAACCAATGAAGGAAGAATACCTCATGACAGGTAAGCTTGAACCAACTAATGAGTGATATGCTATCGCTAAGATCGCAGGGATGAGGCTCTGTGAATATATCTCTAAACAGTTTGGTAAGAATTTTATCTCTTGTATGCCGACCAATATCTATGGACCTGGTGATCACTTCGATGCTGAGAGAGGACATGTGATTCCCGCTATGATACAGCGTATGCACACAGCAAAACTTGCCGGAGATACCACATTCGGTGTATGGTGAACTGGATCGGCTCTTCGAGAATTCCTCTATGTAGATGATCTCGCTGAGGTTGTACTCTATCTCCTCGATCACTATATTGGTACTGACTTTCTCAATGTTGGAACCTGAGAAGATGTCTCCATCACTGAGCTGACTCATATATTAATGGATATCATGGATTATCATCCCGAGATTATCTATGATACGAGCAAGCCAGATGGTATGCCTCGAAAACTCCTTGATGTCACACATCTTACGGAAACGGGATGGAAATATTCCACTGAACTTAAAGATGGAGTGCAGAAGGTGTATGATTGTTTTTTAGAGAATTATTAGATTTTTAGTATTTTTTCTATATATTATATCAGCATTTAGTTTTTTACTGACTTTTTTTATGCAAGTTGTCATTTTAGCTGGTGGACTCTGAACTCGACTT
>JACMPX010000050.1 GCA_014377245.1 Candidatus Altimarinota bacterium | reverse complement strand
ATTCCATTTTTTCTACTTTCTCATACTAAGAAAGAACATCTCAGAGGAATATTACCATTTCGCCTTTCTGATACTCAGGCAATCGTATTTATTATGAGCATCTTACTCATGACTTTGTTAAACTTAGTTATAGTCAATAGTCTCTATACTGCACAGTTAGCTGTATGAGCAACTCTTGGTATAGGCTTCAAAATGGCATTTTCGAGTATCACTTGTATTCTTGTTGCATCATACTTTCTCTCTAAATCAACTAAGTCGGCAAACACGGATATATACTATATTGATCATCAAACTGATGATGAACTCGATGAATACAGATGAATTCTCACACGAGATGATGAAAAAAAGAAAAAGAACATGAGTCTACCAATTTAAACTTGACTTTGTATGAAAAACTATATTATTAGTCAAGTAACCACTGTCTACAATTTGGGCAAAATATCTTAATTATCAATTCGTTATGTCCACTATTGCAACAGAGATTCAGACAACATTCGAGAATATACTTGCCTCTCTAGCAGAGAAGGAAAGATCTGTCATAACTCGCCGAATAGGGCTCAAGTGAGAGCGAGAAACACTACAAGAAATCGGTGACACCTATGGAATAACTCGTGAACGTGTTCGTCAAATAGAAGATGTCGGAATCAAGAAAATCGGTCGTATCATGCGTACAAGTCCACTCATGAAGATACAAGAGTCTGGTGAAAAAATTCTCAAAATGCACGGAGGAATTATGACTCGAGATCGTCTGATCTCTGCTATCATTGCTGATATCGGAATCGAATGAGCTATCAATCAAAATATTATTGATGTTCTCCTACAAGCAGACTATAATCTACAGAGATCAAAACCACAACTCTGAACAAATACATATTTTCACTTTGCCGAGGTCACCAAAAAAATGGTAGAAGCTGTACACAAGGAGGCTCTAAAAATTCTCAAAAAGAAATGAGATATCATGGAGACGGCTGTACTCTATGATATAATTCACTTAGCTCTATTTTCCCAGTTTGGTAGTCTTTCAGCTATCATCCTCGACTCAGTTATGGATATTTTCTTAGATATCGTGAAAGGAGAAGAAAAATTCATCGGACTCGAAAAATGGAAAATCCTCAATCCTGCAACTCTCAAGGATAAAGCAATCTACGTACTCAAAAAAGTAAAAGAACCACTTCATTTTCTAGATATTGCAGTGGCTATCACGGAGAAATTCGGTGAGCCAGTCAAGACTTCTACAATTCACAATGAACTCATTCGAAACAATGAATTCGTATTGATTGGTCGTGGTATATACGTACTCAAAGAGTGGTGATATAAAGATGGAACTGTACTCGATGTGATCTTAGAGATTTTCAAAAAGGCGGGCGCATCACTCTCAACAGAAGAAATAACAGACCGAGTACTCAAGGTACGTCAAGTTAAAATTACTACAATCTATATGAACCTCCAAAATAAGAAGTATGTAGAACGAGTTGGTCGCAATCTCTATCAATCAAAATAATCAAAAATCCTTTCCGAAAATTCGGGAAGGATTTTTTGATATAATTATGACTATCCTAGTCCTTGAAAGTAAAAACAAATAGTAATATTAGGACAATAATATGTGAAATTACGAAAACGTTGAAAGTAAGAAATGTAAGCAGAAGCACGATAGACAGACCTGTAGGAGTGGTGAGCTTTTCATAGTTTATGATAATAAATCGGAGTATAAGATATACTGGAAATATTCCATACTGAAAAAGTATATCAATAAATATATTATGAGATGAATCGATGAGCATATTCTGTGGGAAATATGCATCAACAAGAGTAGAGCGAGCTATTGAAAATTGTGTTAGTAAAGAGTCTGGACCAAATCCTATAAGAATATTGACTGGATGAGCAAATATAACGAGCATAGATTCCTTCATGAGAATAAATCGACTCTGTAGTGAGAGTAGTTTTACTGGATCGAGTAGTATGAGAGATCATAGTATGAATATAGCTACTATAGTAGCTAAGGTAATAATTTGTTTTACTTTAGAATAACCATAGAGTAGGTAACTAACACTATAGCTAATGACAAGTATTGCTAGTAATAAAAGGGCAATATAACTACCTGTCACAACTACAGCTAATAATAAGCATAGAATTATGGTTAACCGTAAGAGATAATTCATGCCCTCATTTTTTATTAGGGTTTTTTGATTTCTCCATACACCCTCTAACATAATTGGAACGAAGGGTAATAGATATCCGGCAACATAGTTCGGGTTACCGAGTGTGCTCGATGATCTCCCAGGATATATTGATATCATCTCTGACCTCCCATAGATATCGAGTACACCACCGAGAAACTCTCAGATAGCAATCAGAGCAACGAGAAGAGCACTCGCAATACTCCAGTTAATATAACTTCTCAGTTGCTCTCTCGAGCTCGTCATGACAAGGATAGTGAATCCTATTATCCCAATATAGAAGATATAACCATGGTGTTTCTCATGGCCACCAATGAGCCATCCGATATCAATTGTAGAACCTAGGGAAAATGCAGATACTATTGGAATAATGAAAAGAAGGATTATAATAAATGCATATTGACGATAAGTCAGCCAAATATTATGAGGAAATTTGATACATCACTCGATATATGCGAAGATGACAAGGATGAAAAATAGGTATACTTTTTGTCTTTCGAAAGAATAACTCTCTCAGAGTATCACACCCAACGGGGAGAATATATGAGAGAAATAAAGTGGGAGAGTGAAAAAGAGGACACGAAGCGAATACATAAATTATATACTTTATTCGAGTTTTACGACAATTACTACTAAAAATTTTGATAAATCTACGAATATTTACTTATAGTTAGAGGGTTTCTTGATCAGTATTGATACGCGAAACAATATCAATCGCATCTAGACGCACCATATATTCATACCATGTGCTTTGTATATTATTTGTATCTATCAAGATTCTATTTGCCATAGATATCGCAACTAAGAGTCAATATTTGGAGGATGAGAATACACTATATTAAATTTATTATGTGGACATAACTTTGCAGGCAAAGTGTGTGTCTGATATCAAATCTGATATTCAGATTGCACTCAATAAATAACAGTATTGTTAAATAATAACTAATTCTATATGATAAAATCATATTATCTTGCTAATTTGATCTGTTGCGATGAGCTGTTATTGAAAAAACACCTCATATATTATATATTTTTGTTATTATCATTCTAATTATTTTCCAAGAAATTTATTCAATATCATCATCGGGATTTTCTCGAATTCGGCAGTATATCAAACAACACGATCAGCAAAACCGAGAATCCGCTCGATACGATCCATCATCTTATAGATTCTATAGAGGATCATGGAGATGAGTGTCCCAATAGGAAGAAGGATGATCGCAAGAACAATATAGAGAATGTCGAGTGAATTGAACATAAAGTGAAAATAAACAGAATCAAAGTAAAATGCTATAATGATCTATATGCTATTTAACAGCGAGTGGATCAATGAGTTTTTGGTCAATTGGATCTATTTTTTTGTATACTGGAGACTGCCACCATTGTTTGATTGCCGTTATATCAGTGAGATGAAGCGTCTCCTCTCACTCAAATCTAACTCTCATATCAAGAGGAGTCGAGAATCCCAGATTTCGCGATAAGTCTGCTGATTCTATCATAGAAATGAATCTGAGCTGAGTCGTATCCATAAATGCCCGAGTGAGCCATACTGATGAGAGGAGCCGTATATCTCAAGCAATAGCATGTGTCTCATCATAAGCAATGATGACTACTCGCTTATCTGTAAGGAGAGTATTATATGCATCTTGCGTTCGGACAAACAAAGGGGTCATCTGTATTTGATCCTCTGCAAACTCTATAGCTTTAATTCAATATATTTTAGCTTTTTTTATATATGGACTCATTTTATCCGTATACGGCAAGATTTTTTGTGTTATTTGTTTCCAATCCATAGAAAAAAAGTTAATATACTCCTATTATATCAAGAGAGTGCCTGGTATGCAAATCTTTTTTAGAGTTCGAGAATACGGACAAAATCAGACGGGTAAGGAGCAACTATGGTAAGTTTTTTATTGGTTTTCGGATGAACAAAAGTGAGCGAATAGGCATGGAGCAACTGACGAGTGATTCCCAGACTACGACGGACATATGAGTTGATGCTCTTGTCACCATAGGCCCGATCAGCAAGTACTGGATGGCCGATATAAGCCATGTGGACGCGGATCTGGTGAGTACGACCAGTCTCAATACGGCACTCAAGAAGAGAGCATAGGAATGAAGCCTTAGAATGAAAATTTCAAGCTAGAGTTTTTGGATTATTTTGATTCATCAGTATTTTATAGTGAGTGACGGCACTCTGCCCTGCCTCATCGACTCTCACTTTTGCCTCATTTTTTGCATTATCTATTCTGAGGAGTCTTGCTCGTATTGTATCTTGTTGCTTGTCTGGAACACCGACAACAATCGTGTGATATATCTTTTCTATATCATGGGATTGGAGTTTATTCAAAAGGATATCCAGTGCTCACTTATCCTTGGCAATGAGGAGACAACCACTCGTATCACGATCTATCCTATGTACGAGTGCTGGACGGAACGTGAGACTATCATATTGTCACTGCAGATAGTCTTGTACCTGATCGATAATATTGGATTCTGTAGTTTTATGATCTCCTGCATGGACATTTATCCCAGCCGGTTTGTTCACGATCATAAGATACTCATCTTCATAGATGATATCGAGTAGTATTTTCTGTGTTTCTTGGAGCAGATCCTTCGTGTCTCAAGATGACAAAAAATAAATACTATTTCATTTCTCATTTTGAGTAAATCACTTTATTTCACTATCTGTGAGATAGAATGTTACCTCATCTCAAAGCTCTAACTTATATGTTTGATCCTTTTTCTTTCCTCCCACTTTGATTTTTCCAGTTCTCAACATTTTAAATATCCCACCGAGTGGTGCATTCGAGAGATATTTACGAACAAATCGGTCGAGCCGTTGTCCAGCATCTGCAGGATGTGAGATAGTGAGAGATAGCATTATTGTAAAAGCGCAAAGTCGATGGCTGTATTCGTTGTAATCTGTTGGATACGTACCTGACGAGATCTGAGGTATCCATAGACATATGCTGACGAGTCGATTACCATATATTGGCTCGGGATTCTAGTAGTATCAAAGTCAATCCGATATTCAAGAAATGGGTATGATTTTCAGAAATTAGTGGTGAATTGTCGTATCATAGAGAGCTTGAGTGTACATTGGAATCATGCACATTTTGCTCAATTTGAACCAACTCCACTCGTTGCATCTCCGTAAAAATTATCAAATCTAAAATTAGATCCTGTATTTGTAACTCCATTAAATGATGCAATAGACTTACTTAATCATGTAATATCATTTAATTTAAATATCTCAGTCTCACCACTTGCATAGAGTGATGCTCCTGAATACCCGAAAGTCCAAAGAATAATACCAGAACCATTAGTTGCGCCAGTAAGGCTCGTTTCACCTGGAATAGGAGGAACCCTGAAATAAAAAAATACATTACTCCAATTTATACCCTCAGGAATAACAATCTGTACAGGTTCTCCTAAACCAATAATATTCCAATCTGGATCAAAAGTACTATTTCACTTTCAGATTGCTGGCATTAAATTGCTTCCTGTATATGCACTGAGATTGCGACCAGTATTAGTACTAGAAGGGCTCGTAACTGTAGCTATCTTCCATGGCTCTTGTCTGGTCATCGCACTATCCATGAGTTGTTCCTCGATGAGTCCAGTAGCCAGAGAGTATGATTGAGCGGAGTTCCCTATTCCACCACTAGTCTTCCCGAGATTGAGTATTTTTCCGAGAAAGCTCGTTGTTACTATGGTCAGGAGTACAACGATAATGAGTCAGATAATGAGGGCAGAACCTCTGTGTGAGCGAATAAGATTATACATTTGGTTTAGTGGTGATAATTTTTTCTTCGAAATAGGAGGATAGAATCTCGATACCAACATGTTCACCTCCAGCGAAAAACAATCCAGTACCCACTGAGGCATTGAGAAGTATATACTTCTCTTGTTCTGTGAGTTTGAATACATTCTGTAGCACATCGATTGAGGCGGGAGACTGCTTGAGTAATAGTTGTATAGAAGAGTTGGTAACGATAGCCTTACCATAAGATGATCACATGAAGTCTTCAACATCTTGGGTTATTGTAGTGATGCCGAGTCCATATTTACGAGCACGCTTCACAAGTCCAAAAAGAAACTTCGCAGAATCCTCGTATTGCATGATATTCCACGCTTCGTCAACGACGAGGAATCGCTTCTTCTCACTTGATCTTGCAACATTCCATACATAAGTGAGGAGGATATACATAGCGATTGGTCTGAGAATATCATCGAGATCTCGCACAGAGAATACTACAAGTCACCCCTTGAGATCGACATTGGTAGGCTGAGAGAAGACTCCTGCAAATACACCGAATACATATTTTTCGAGACGATTGACGAGTCCTATAGCACCATCCATAGTCTCAAGTACAGAGTGGAGGTCCTTCAAGAGTGGTATCTCTTTACCATCGATTGAGTCGTCTTCCATAGTGATACCCTTGAGTGAGTAGGTTGTGATGATTGCTTTTTCGAGAAGGGCCTCTTCGTTTGGAGTGATCACTCCGAGCATCAGTCTGAGGAGACCTATCATATTGACGATAGCACCACGTAGTAGATCTCATACATGAGTTTCTGAGTCTTTGAGTCCGCGTGGGAGATCAAACGGATTGATCTTCTCATTAGAGTTGAGTGATATATTGAGGTAGGTTCAGCCTACAGTATCAACGAGTGCCTTGTACTCATTCTCTGGATCGAGGACTATGACGTCCGTTCCCATCATGAGAGCCCTGAGGATCTCGAGCTTGACTGCAAACGATTTTCATCCACCTGACTTCGCAAATACACACATATTCGCATTCTCAGAGCGGAACCTGTCAAAGATAATGAGTGATTTGTTGTGTGTGTTGATGCCATAGAATATTCCATCATCCTGTGAGAGAGAGTTTGAACTAAAAGGAAATGTGGTAGAGAGTCCTTTAGTTGAGATATTGCGAAATACATTGACCTCATCTCGAGCAAATGGACCCGTCGAAATGAACCCTTGCTCTGCTCTGAGAAATGTCTGCTTGGTAAGGATATTGCGTCAAGCGAGCATCATATCGAGCATATTGGTGAGTTTTTTCATCTCGTCTTCACTCTCTGCATATGTCGTGATATAGAGAGAGAAGTGAAAATACTTTTCTTGACCGCGAGTGAGGTATTGCTGAAGTTCTTCGACATCTTGTATCTGAGCATCGAGATGTGGATCTCCGATGAGTCATTTTCCATTATTCATAGCCCGCTGAGAACCGAGTTCCGTGAGTCTTTTTCGAAGGAATTTCATCACGCGAGCTGAGTCTACAGGATATACAAACATAGACATATCGAACTTCACATCCCAGTTAATGAGTGGTGATAGCCAATTACCCTCAAGTACATCAGGATAAGCATATGTAAATATAGTTCGAACGTATGTATCACCGATTTGGAGCTTGGTTGGATCTATTCTCATCATCGCTGGAGCAATAGCATCTTTGATAAATGCAAGTGATTCATTGTACTCTCGTTCGCTTTCCTTTATTTCCATGGCTTCCTCTCGTGTGAGCTTGCGATCAGTAGTATCGCTATAGGATGAGGCGACAATAGCTGTACTAGACAAATTGAGTTCAATTGGCGAAGTTGGCGATATACTGTTAGTCTGAGCTCATGATAAACTTACTAGAGGAAGTTTTTCGAGTCACTCAACATCGCCAGTATAATTTTTTGAGATGAGTTCTGCAAGTGTTGGGAGAGTCATGATATGAGTTATTATATTGTTGTTTTATTGAATTTTTCGAGTCACCAGTTCCACTCAGTGATCATCGTCGCATCTATGTGATTATAGATATCGAGCAATGTTTGTGCCTCTTGTCACTCAGTGTTATATCCTACAATAGCTATTGAGATATCATCATACTGCTTACATTTGTATCACATCCATGCAGAGAGATCGATAGTGAGTTGGCGAAATATGTTTTCTGGATTTTTGATATTCACAGACATTAGTGATCCTACAATATGATCAACTCCAAAGAGTAAGCCTGTTTGTTCAGATCGATATCTCGCCTCACTTATACCATCACTGTAGAGGATGATGATATCTCCAGGGTCAAATGCAATCTGTTGTTCTTTCAGAATTTGGGTAGAGTCTTTTATCATACCAAGTGCAACTCCTCAACTTTTGACCTTGTAAACAGTATCTTCTTTTAATTTAAATACTAAAACGAACTCATGTCCTGCACCAGTATAATACATTTTTTTTGCTGTTGCATCCCACCTCAGCATCACACAAGTCATCATCATATTTTGTTTAATACGAGGCTTTAGAATAGTATTGGTATTAGAAAGTATTTTAGCACCATTGGACTCAGATAGTGAGAAAGCTGATATCAGAGCATTGACCATCATCATCACAAAGCCCGATGGAACACCATGTCATGTAACATCACCTACATAGATATAGTGGTTGTTATCACGTCCCGCAATGATATCGAGTGAGTCGCCTCCTACCTCTGTAGCTGAAGTCGTTGCCATAGCAATCGTGAGCCCTGGGACGATCACATTCTGCTGGTCGAGTGTTTGTTTTTGGATTTCACTCGCGATATCGACCTCTGATCTGAGTTTACGACCATCTCTGAGTTCTTGTTTGAATACTTTAAGGATTTGTAGAGATTTGAGAAAAAATATAATGACTCGGTTCATACCACCACTCCAGGCATTTGGCACGATCTGAGGCTCTTCCTGAATACCCGTCATGAACCGAGCAATATCTTGAGTCAGGAGCTGGATCGGTCCGATATACGCCTTGTAGAGAATAAAATAGAGAATCGGGAACTGTATGATAATCAAGATAGGTATAAAGATAGGATTTGACGTAGTCAAGTCAGTAAAAAATCAATACCCTCAAAATCCAAGAAGGAGATATCCATCTAGGATGATGAGGAGTATGATGATGCCTGTTAGAATCCGGTGAAGCATACGAATAGTTTATGGTGTGAGGATCATTGCGGAAGGAATAATATTGGTAGTTATAGTTGTAGGTGAGTCTTCTCGAATTATACCCATTCGAGCCTCAAGCTCCATATCGACATATTCTTTTTTGCGACCATACATTTTACGAGAGTATTCTTTGATAATTTTTGATACTTCTGCATTCTTGTAGGTATTATCCCAGAGAGTTTTCATATCGAATGGTCTCGTCGTTGCATTATCGATATTGAGCTTGCAGTAGGTAGTGAAGTTCGCAATACCAATGATGTCTTGTTGTGAAAGGAGTGGTGCATATTCTTTTTCAAGATATTCTGCGTCATCAGCACCCACCTTGAACGACATAATCGTACCTGCGTTCCCGAATACCGCATCCTTAATTGATGGCTTACCTCACTTACCCTGCTTATCACCTGATCCGCCGATTTGAGCAATGAACTGATGAGCCATGATGAGAGCAAGTCGATACTTACGAGCCTCAGAGAGTATCTCGCCAAAAGTATCAGTCGCGAAGTTCTGGAACTCATCGACATAGAGATAAAAATCTTTGCGTTGGTCCTCTGGTATGTCAGCTCGACTCATTGCTGCCATATTGATCTTTGATACCATGATAAGACCGAGGAGTTGCGCATTGAGATCACCGATTTTTCCCTTGGAGAGATTTACCATGAGTACCTTCTGATCGTCCATAACCTTTCGGAGATTGAACGCTGATTTTGTCTGACCGATGATATTTCGCATCGTAGTATTGGTGATAAATGGTCCAAACTTCGCTGAGAAGAATGGTATCATCTCTTGTTTCTCACGATCGCCTGTCTGAGCATATTCATGTTCCCAGAATGCCTTCACCATAATATTTTTGATTTTTGATACCTTGTATTTCATGAACGCCTCATCGACAAAGAGTCTTGGCACATCGATGAGCGTCCCACCATCCTCACTATCATCCATGAGTGTTAGACAACCGTTACGGAAATAGTGCTGTATTCGAGGACCGAATATTTCATCACCATACATTTTGATAAAGATAGAGGTAGCATCAAGTGCCGCTCTATCTTTTTCTATTGCCTGGAGTGCGGGATCCGTCGCGATCAGGTCGAGCATATTGAGTCCAAGTGGTCGCTCGAAATCAGACGGATCGAATATAATCATATCTTGAGCTCGCTCCTTTGGTGTGAATGATATAATATCCTCAACAAGATCTCCATGTGGATCGATCACGCAGAGTCCATCACCATTCCAGAGATCCTGACGAGCGAGATACCCGATAAGCACTGACTTTCATCCTCCAGATTTACCGATAATATAGTGGTGACGTCCGCGGTCTTTTCGATCAAAATATATCGGCGTCTTCATATTACGATATTCATTCCATCACATCAGTACCGCTTCTTTGTAGAGTGGGAATCCTCCGAGTGTCCGTTGAGCATCGATTTGTATAGGCGTCTTACCCGCGTCGATGGGCTTGCCTGTATCAGGTCATTCTGAAAATACAGACACTGGCATACCGCTCGTGAGCTCGAGATTCTTATTCTCATCGCGGACAAGGTTTTTATTTTTATCTACTCGCAAGAGTGAGCCATCAGAGGTAAAAATAGAGCCAAATGCATCTCTCTTATAATCCTTGAGAATGAGTGGGATTTTTGGAAACTTTAGATTCTGTGGGATCGAGAGCATCTTATAATCGAGCCACGCGATGATCGGTGATTTGTTATATTTGATATCAGGGAAATGGAATATCGTCGACATCTCATCAGAGGAGAATCGAGAGACTTTCTGAAAGATTCCTATCAAACGATACTCAAATGCAAAGTAACGAAGCGGTGTGAAAATCACTCGAAACATATCTTCTACCATCTGAGGATTATCGAGTTGATTGTTGTACTCATCGGTGAATATCGAAGTAGCTGCAACTAACGACTGAAGGCCCTCATGAGCAGATTCACGAGTGTCAGATGATACAAGAATACGGATAGATGCCTCGAATCCTGGCTGTCCAGCAGATTCACCGACCATTTTTTGAGACTCTGTCTCCGCCTGATTGAATATCTTATATGAGTCACCACTCGATGCTCCTGGTGCATTGGATGCACTCTCTTCATTGTTGATGAACCGGTAGAAAAACCACGAGATAGGTGTTAAAAGAAAACGAATTGCTGAGATAAACATACCTCATTTGATTCATTTCTGATATTCTCATTTTGCGACAAGCCCTGCGGCTTTTTTCGCCTTGCGATTCCAGCCATGGCCGAGTGGTTTTATGACTATTTGTATTGCGGCAACATCGGTCTTTTTGAGTGAGCCGAAGTTATTGGTAAAAGATGAGAGTGGATCGTCTTCAAAATACTTGTACGTCTTGAGTGGATAAATATCATCATTGCGTTTGCTGATAGAAGCAGCCTCGAGCGCATAGCCACGTGGCTTGATCTCAGGGAGATCAGCCTTGGTAATCAATTTGACCTCGGCATCAGGATAGTTTGAGGTCACCTGCTGTGTGATAAGCGTCATATGTTCCTGATAGGCTGCGAGATAGAAATGTACTTGTCCACCAGAATAGATCATCTCAAGTGATATCTTCGCATGAGCGAAGATGAAGTTAAGAATCGTATTCCAAGCACTGATCGTCGAAATTTTATGTACACTCTTATAAAAGAGTGTCATGATACCAATCTTTTCCTTGAAGTCTTTTTTGGTATCTTGTTCCTTATCTAGCTTGGAATCAGCTCGTGGGAGTGTCACCTTCATATATCGCATGTGGGGCGTCATCATCACTTCATAGGCAAGACGCATCAATCGGATACATATCCAGACGATGATAATCGCGAAGAATATATTGATAATATTCTCAGTGATGTATACCAGGCTATCCCAAATGGTAGATCAGAGTCATTGTGTTGGCTGTTCTGACCTGGTCGCTGTCCTGACGCTGATAGCATTAGTAGTCTGGAATGTAGCAAATATCAAAATGATACTAATGAGAAATCTATTCATTGTGTCAATATACCATATACATACTATTTCACAAAGAAAATCCGAACTTTTTGCTTTACAAGATAGAGAAATCGTGCAAAAAAGAATGAATAATTGCCGTGTCACTTGCATTTGTCGAATGGATATCTACAATGCTGATAAATTTCTAAAATTCTCCTATGCAAAAACTCTTCTCATCATCAATCTATGGGATATCTGGACATCTCGTGGAGGTAGAGGTTGATGTCATCACAGGGATGGGGCAATTCACAATTGTCGGACTCGGAGATGCAGCTATCCAAGAGTCTCGTGAACGAGTGAGAAGTGCGGTGAAGAACTCTGGATACAATTTCCCAGCAGGCACTCGTATCACAGTCAATCTCGCACCAGCTGATCTGAGAAAGAAATGACCCCTCTATGATCTCCCTATTGCTTTATGAATCCTTGGAAAGGATATCGATTTTCGTACAGATATAGCACTAGAATCGCTCTTTATGTGAGAGCTTGCTCTTGATGGCCTTGTGAGACCCATACAATGAGCCCTCCCCGCGACGATACTCGCGAGAGAACTCGGAATGAAGAGAATATTCCTCCCAGTAGATAATGCACTGGAGGCATCCGTAATCCCAGATATCGATGTCATAGGTATAGCGAGCCTCTCGGATGTCGTCAATATCCTCACAGGAGATACACCTATCCCACTATGAGTTATCAGACCAGAGCCAATAGCAAATGAGATACGAGTATATACTCCTGACTTCTCAGACATCATCGGACAAGAACATGCGAAGCGGGTTCTCCTCATAGCTGCTGCCTGAGGACACAATATATTGATGCAGTGACCGCCAGGAAGTGGTAAGACTATGCTTGCTAAGGCAATGGCAGGTATACTCCCGGACATGGAGCTCGAGGAACAGATCGAACTATCAAAGATATACTCAGTAGCATGACTCCTCACTCGCGAACTCCCTCTCATCATAGACCGTCCATTCCGGGTAATCCATCATACGGCCAGTGAAGCATCAATCATAGGAGGTGGCAGAGAGGCGAGACCTGGTGAGATATCACTCGCACACAAGGGAGTACTTTTTCTCGATGAGTTCCTCGAGTTCTCGAAGTCTATCCTCGAAACTCTCAGACAACCCCTTGAAGATGGTGAGATTACAATCAATCGTGTCAATCAATCATGCAGATATCCAGCTCGTTTTTCACTCGTCGGTGCTATGAATCCCTGTCCTTGTGGCTATATGGGTGATCCTGAGAAGCCGTGTGTTTGCTCGCCAATGGCGATCGATAAATATCGATCTCGTCTCTCTGGTCCTATTCTCGATCGTGTCGATATATTCATCCAGGTACCGCGAGTCAAAACTGGTGAACTCTGAGAAAAAAGATCTGGACAGACCAGTCTGGAACTCAAGGAGAGAGTCATGCGGGCTAAAGAAATGCAACATATCAGATTCGCAGGAAAACGTATTCACTCCAATGCTGAGATGTCGAATGTCGAGATAGAGAACCTCGCGAATGTCAGCGAAGATGGAATCAAAATCGCCATATCATCGACAGAGAAGCTGAAGCTCTCAACGAGAGTATATTATCGTATACTGCGTGTCGCTCGTACCATCGCAGATATCGATAGTTCGCCATCTGTCGAAGTTCGCCATATTCTCGAGGCGTTATCGTATCGTGGTAGTTAATAACAAAACCATGAAAAATACCCTCTATATAAACCCCTTGACTCCTGAGATAAATTTTCTGATTTTTGATTGAGAACAAACTATAGCAAGATTCCTCACTAAAAACTTGGACACAGCATCAACATTCCCGAAATTACTCATCAATATTGTTGATGCATACCAGATAGATGAGATTTGGTGTATCAATGGACCAGGTCCATTCACTCTTATGCGTGTCGTGACTCTGGCGATCAATGCACTCACATATACGAGAATCATTGACATAAAGTCTTGTCACTTTTTCGATATGGTGACAAGTGGCCATATTCCTATAATTGAGGCGAATCTAAGAGAGTTTCTTATCATGGAAAGCACTGAGATGACCACTATATCAAAAAATCTACTCCCAGAATGAACCTATGAATGAATATTCTCTGATATCTGCTCGACAGAATCAACAAAACTCATACAATATATAGAAGTTAGAGCGAGTATTGTGGATGTTTTCTCGAAGAAACAAATCAGTAGTCGAATCTCACCTATTTACTTCAAACCGCCACATATCACATGTCCAAAACCATAAACACTGCATCTCAAATCAGACCTGGTGAGCATGTCCTCATGATGCTCCACCGACACTGGATCGTATTTGTGTTCAAAATTGGATACATACTCGCCCTTATTTTCACTACATTTTTGATACTCTCGATGAAGGCAACCTTAGTTACTATATTCGGAACTGCTATATTCTGGGGAGCTCTGAGTATATATTGGATGTTTTTTCTCACTTTTATTCTCCTCTCCTGGATCAATGACGAGCTGGATCTCTTCATCATAACAGACCAACGGAT
>JACMPX010000049.1 GCA_014377245.1 Candidatus Altimarinota bacterium | reverse complement strand
TATGCAGCAGATGCACGCTGATATACGGGAATATGGGAACCTCGATGTCCCCCTCCATTTACGGAATGCTCCGACCAAACTTATGAAAGAGGCAGGATACGGCAAGTGATATGAGTATGCTCATGATACTCCTGAGAAAAAGAGCGCCCAAGAGCATTTTCCGGAGAGGCTTAAGGGGAGGGGGTATAGGGGGTAGTGCTATATACTTTTCCGTACTTTTGCAAGTTATCGGTTAAAAAATGCAAGTTATAGATTTTCTTGCGTTAAAGAGAAGAATTAGGAATTAAAAGTAGATATTTCGAATACCAGTGCAAATTATCGGTTAAAAAATGCAAGTTACACATATAAGACTTGTAGCGCTCTCTCAGAAATTATAGCATTACATGAGATTATTAAGCTCTAACTTCACGCTTCTCCATGTAGGAAAATAACTGTCCATAAGCCCCTTAAAACGCTCATTATGATGTTTTTCTAACAAATGTGTGAGCTCGTGAGCTATTACATACTCAATCGCGTAAAGGGGTTTTTTTGCGAGTTCTAGGTTGAGCCATATTCGTTTGGCTAAAATATTACATGATCCCCATCTAGTAGTCATGTTTTTAACTCTCCAATCATTCGACTTTACTCCGATTTTCTCCTCCCATTTGGTTATCAGCTCTGGGATAATCTCTTTGAGCTGGGACCTATACCACTCATTTACGAGTGATTCTTTTTGTTGTAGGGTGGTGCTAGGAGCACATGTGAGTCTTATTTGTGTTTTTCACTTTAATTCAACACCCTGAGTTAGAATCGACTCATCTACCTCGAGGAGATATCGGTGTCATAAGAAATAGTGACTCTCCCCACTGATATACTCTCTTGGTGATTGTCTATCTTGAGAGAGGAATCTGCGTTGATTCTTGCGGATCCATGAGATTTTAGAAATAGCAAAAAGACGCAGAGCTTCGTCAGTGACTCGGAGTGGCACAGCAACTCTAACACGACCTATCGGGGGATATACGGCCAGATGGATATTTTTAATATCTTTACGGATGATATCAATATCGATATTGGCTATCTGAAGTATTTCCATACTAGCGATATTGGGGTTGATTTTTTATAAGGTCAAAAACAGATTTGAATTCCTCATCTGAAAGGTTTCCAAGCGTTTGTTTTAGAGCAATTTTAACAGTCTTTTCTCTCATATAGTGTCCTATCCATGAATCCTGCTTTAAGGACATTATGGTCGTATCTATGAGTATAGCAAGCGTCTCATCTTCTCCAAGATTATCATACAGAGACCGCATAGCCTGAGTTACTAGGCTTGCTGGATAAGCCCCTGTTGGCTTGCGTATTTTTTTGGAGAGCTCTATGATTTGATCGAGATACTTCTTATATTCTCTTGAGTCTTTTCTTCTGGATTCTATGAGTTCAGTGAGCAACTCTGACATCTCGTCAAAATATTTTGGATTGGTTGGTCGCTCTTCGATGATGACTTTACGGAGATTGTTCTCGATAGTCTCTGCCATAGCTTCTTTGTCTTTTGCTATACTCTCAGGAAGCGCGTCGATCGCATTCGCACCATCCCGAACCAATAGCTCGACGAGAGAGATATTGTCGAATGCTGATATTTTTTTGCTCTCCTCAGCACTGATGTAGTTATCGATCAGGTGTCGCATCGCGGGCTCATACATTTTGAGGTCGATATAGTCTCCGCTAGCGAGTTTCACACTTTGGCGTATATCTTCATAATACTTAACCTCAATTTTAATCGCTAACGCCTCGGCACTGGTATATCCAGCATCGATCATCTCACCTGCGATATCTGCATAGGCACGGATCAGATGAGAGGTATGCCTATAAAGAGCATATCGGCGCTCTTTGGTCTCCGTAAGTGATGCAATATCATCAGAATGCCCACAGAAAAATTTGATAAAAGCGGTAGTATCTCTTGGGCTCCGAACTGGCTCACAGAGAGCTCTGAGAGTTTCGAGTGCCTCATCGAGATCCTCTTTTCAGCTGACGAGACGATCCGTAAGGAGCCCTGCCACATCATCTTTATCAAAGGCATCGAATGCTTCACTCGTGAACTCATCCATTGCCGTCTCGAGACTTTTGAAGAGATCTTTATAGTCGATAATATATCCGTATTCTTTGTCATCACCATCGAGACGATTAACTCGACATATTGCTTGGAAGAGTCCGTGATCTCGCATACTCTTGTCGATGTAGAGATAAGTGGCTGATGGCGCATCAAATCCCGTCAGGAGTTTATCCACGACGATGAGGAGTTTCATCTGCCCAGGCTCATGGATGAATTTTGCTTTTACTTCGTCTTCGAATACTTCTACATTCTTACTTCCGAGCATTTTCTGGTAGATCTCGTATTGTTCGAGTCTTTCTGTATCCTCATCATTACCGACGGTTTCTCACTTAATAGTCTGGGCATTCGGTGAGTACGAGGTCACAATGGCACACTTTTTGAGTCAAGCATTCTGGAATAGCTCATAGTACCGACACGCCTGATATATACTGCCTGCTACGAGCATTGCATTGCCTCGACCATCAGAGAGTCTGGGCTTGGTCTCCATATCGAGCATAATGTCTGATACAATCCGCTCAAGTCGAGATTTTGCTGAGAGTACCCGCTGCATCGTTCACCATTTTTTCTTGAGCTCGATTCTAGCATAGTCAGTGAGCCCTCGTGTCTTTGCCTCGAACCACTGGTCCACCTTTTCAGGAGAGGTGAGCGTCTGATCGATACTACGAGCTTCATAACGGAGATCAAGCACGACCTCATCTCTGACCGCTTCATCGAACTTGTAGGTATGAATATACCGTCCCCATACTTCTAGGCTGGTTTGTTTTTCAGTTTTTAGGAGAGGAGTTCCAGTGAATCCTATAAAAACAGCATCTGGTAGAATAAGTTGCATCGCCTCATGAAGCTTACCTGACTGAGAACGGTGACACTCATCGACAAATACATATATATCGCCCTTTGCACGAAAATCTCTGGGAAGACTCCGACGGAGATCATCAATAAAAGCGTCCATATCTCAGTCTGTGAGCTCCTGTTTTTCGATTCAATCCTTGCCAAATTTGTGAACGAGCGAACAGATGAGTCCATGGGTAGTGCTATCCAATTTTTCGATGAGATCTGCTCCACTCGTGGTCCTATGTATAGACTCCTCCACCCCCTTGAATACTCCAGCTATCTGTTGGTCGAGCTCGGTCCTATCAGTAATGACAAGGACTCTCGCCTGTCCTCCGAGATTCTCACGAATCCACTTTGCGAGCCAGACCATCGTGAGACTCTTCCCACTTCCTTGCGTATGCCAGATAATACCTCCTTCTTTTTGCTTCAAATATTCTTGAGCTTTTTTGATACCAAAATATTGATGCGGTCGAGCGAGTTTTTTGATCCCACTGTCATAGACTATGAAGTTATGAATAAGATCGAGGATACGATCCTTGTTAGCTATCTGGAGGATATGCCGGTCGAGGACATTCTCATGACCACCCTCTTCTTTCCAGGTGAGATAGTATTTTTCGGGTGTCTCAATAGTCCCATATCGGAGCCCCTCAGCATCATTGCCTGCCATCACGAGTTGCATCGTGGAAAAGAACTCTTTGATGAATCGAGTAGACTGATTATCAAGATTTTGTCGGATCCCCTCAGACACGGATACGGTAGACTTCTTGAGCTCAATAACTCCGAGAGCAATACCGTTAATATAGATGATGATATCTGGTCTCTTGGTATGCCCACCGACCACAGTGACTTCTTCAGCAATAGCAAAATGGTTGTTCACAGTATTCTCCCAATCGATCACCTGGACGGTGATATAGTTCTCACTGATATCGGGACGCACCTTGATCCCGTATCGGAGCATACTGTAGACTGCTTTGTTGGTATCGTAGAGGGTCTTGGATTGATCTCATGCGACCTTTTGGAGCTCATGGATAGCTTTGTCCACGATGTGCTCGGTATGATTCTGAGAGAGAAGGAACGAGCGAAGTATATCCACTTCAATGTTACTATTATCTGGCCTGTCGATCCAATTCCCGAGATAGTCATATCCGAGTACATACTCAAAGAGAGTGATCACTCGATCTTGGGTCGCTCTCTCGCGTTCACCCACGGTCAGAATAATAGGAGCTAGATCATTCATAGAAGTCGAATATTACCAGTTAAAAGCTCACTCATCATACCCTGTTTTATATGTTTATACTTATCTCGTTTATTCTCAAGATCTGAGATCTCTGAGTCTATGTCTGAGAGGACTTGCGCGATGGCGGATTGTTCATTAGAGCAAGGTAAGCTGAGTTTAATTGGATTGAGATCTTTTGGATGTATGTGTGGCTGTGCTCATCATGTTTGCATCAAATAAATTCTATTTTGCATCAACAAAAGAAAATAGTAGATGAATTTTATTGAATAGCTATTTGATTCTGAAATTGTTGAGCAATCAGATGCGAAAATGGGAGTATTATAAAATCAAATATATCATGCATTTGCTCAAGAAGCACTTATTGTTATTGTTTTTCAATTTCTATTAGATTCATTGTGATAATACGCTGGCATCTTTCATCAAGCAATTACAGGAATTTTTCAAGCTTTTTTAATACTAGATGTTATCATTTGTCCCCTCTTGATTTCACACGCCTTTGAAAACAATGTATCTTCCCACTCCCCACTAAACCCTGGCAACCTTCTTTTTCCAGTGAGCAACTCCTGCATCGTACCATGCTTGATCGCTTTCTTTTTCGCGATTAGCGCCTCGAGAGATACGATGAGAGCATCAGTATCTGAGAGAACTTGAGCGATGGCGAATTGCTCAGGTTTACTCGGGAGAGAGATTCTTACTTTTGAGAGGGATCTCCCATTTGTAAGTGCCCTCGTAGTATAGGTGCTGGAGGAGATTATATCTTTTCGGACTGACTGAGTTGAAAAACAGTATTTCTCATATGGTCCAAATAGTTCATTATTCTTAGGCCTTCAGCGTAAGACAAATCCGCTAAATGTAGCATTCTCAATATCTTCTAATAGAATTGAGGAATATCATATTTCCTGAACTGTTTCGGAAGTTCTTGTGAAGAATACATCTCATTTTCGTGCTTCATAATTTCTCAATTCATCGTTACTTAGCGATACTTTTCATTTAATATCGCTTGCTGTAAGTCATCTTTTACCGTAAACATCCATATAGTTGACGATGGGTGTTCAATACCCAAATGCTTCCTTCTCTTTGTTTAATCAATTTTTGAAATCAAGAAGTTCTCCGAGTCTCTTCACCTCCCAATCCATAGGAATAATCCCCACTTCTGTGACTTTATATCATGGACGAACTTGTTTTTCGGGGATAATTTTTGGAGACATGGTTATGCTTTATTTTGAGAAGGTGAAATCTTTTTGATCTCTCGATCAAAATCAGAGATATATTTTTGATCTTCTTGGGTCCGATATTTGTCGTACTCTTGTCGAGCTTTTTCTTGTGCCTCTTGGGCGCTCACTTTACCAGCTCCTTGGAGGATTGCTTTGTCAGATATTCTGAGAAAATCATCGAGCTTTGTAATCCAATCAGCCATCTTCATGAGGCGACCGTTTGTTGCCTGGAGCTCAGCAAAGTCGAGATAGAGTGAGACGATGAGATTGAGCTGTTGGAGCTCGGTATCACTCAGATAGTTCTTGGCGATGAGTGTATCACTCACGGTGAGGTACTCATCTTTAAAACTCGTGAGCCCCATGAGAGGCTCACCACTATTAGCACGCAAAGTGATGATCTCCGCAGCAGTATGTCCATGTACCGCATAGTGCATCTTATTTTGTACCGATGCAAAAAATACTTGAGTGAGCTCCGCATCGACTCGATAGTCAATACTCGACGCATAGATATCCGTTACTTTTTGGTAAAACATCCTCTCACTGCTGCGAATATCTCGGATGCGTTGCAAGAGCTCATCAAAGTATCTTGCTCGACTCCCTGCTTGTTTGAGTCGCTCGTCATCCATGGTAAATCCCTTAACGAGATACTCTCTGAGTCTCTCGGTCGCCCACTTGCGGAACTGCGTCCCTTGATCAGATCGGACTCGATATCCGACAGCAAGTATAGCTTCGAGATCATAGTGCATGGTATCGTAGGATTTGCCATCTTTGGCAGTTATCCGGAAATTCCGGATAACTGTATTTTCATCGAGTTCTCCCTCGAGGAATATATTTTTTAGATGTTCATTTATCGTACGGATATCTACTCAGAAAAGCCCAGCCATGAGTTTTTGGGTGAGCCAGACATTTTCATCTTCGATACGGACACGGATCTTTTGGTCATCTCCCTGAGTATGATAGATCGAGATTTGAGGTTTTGTGAAGTCAAGTGACATATAATTTACTTAAAAACTAAATCCCATAGTTCTGAGGTGGTCTTCAACAGATTTCTCTAGGCTCTTCGTTTCTGTATCGAGCTCTCCGAGAGTTCGCTCGTATCTTTCCGCAAGCGTCTGTATACGCGATGTGAGTGTCTGAGATACTTGATCGAGCTCTGCTATGATACGAGATTCAATCGATCCTATCCACTTATCATCGACGATGAGTGACTGGATCTCGTTGAGAGTAAGGTGATCATATTTGTTTTTGACCTTGATCTGGAGCTCTTTTTCTTTTGCTTTGATCTCTTTGTTCAGAGTCGCTATCTCTTCTGTGAGCTCAAGCCACTTCTCTAAGAGTACATACTCTTCTCGGTCGTCGTCACTTCACTTGATAGCTTTATGTCGAGCCTTCACACTTGGTCCTGTGAACTTATCTTTTTCATTCTTCGCATCTGCCATAAGTCCATCCTCTCATCCGTATTCCTCCTCGAGATCCTCTATGATGATCATAGTAGTATCGCGAGATGATTCGAGTGATACAATCTCTGACTGCTCAGTAGCAAAGTATCGGTTTATGATGAGTGTATCGGGTATGAGTTCCTCATTGGCGATCCAGCCATCGCCTGAGATCATATAGACATCATCCTGCATCGTCTCGTTCCAGTAGTCGAGAGCATGTTGATAGATATCATACTCATCGATGAGAGCAACTGACTTATATGCGTCGAGGAGACTCTCGGAGATATTAAGAATGATTGATTTAGCATGAGATCACTTATCGATGGCTCTCAGTTCTCGACTGGTATGACTCCGCCACTTCTGGAACGCAACAGATACCGTCTCACGGAATATAAGGAACTCATCGTGAGTATAGATCGTCTCCCGGATATCCTCATCCGCCACTCGTAGAGATACAAACCCTGGACGAGTATGTGCGATAAATAAGGATCTACGAAGATCTGGGCAGACTCACCAGTAGGATTCGAGAGCATTGATATCATCCTCTGGAATACCCCCGAGGAGATGTGCCTCAATATTCTCGAGATCCTCAACCTCCTGTGTATCAATATATCGAGGGATATTGAGATTATACTCGTTGGACTCTATCTCGGAGTATGGAACCATACGAGAGTATTTCGCTATCTCAATTACACGGGTAAATGTATCCACGATCTTGTGCATATCTTGCTCTCGGAGACGGTTTTTATTGCCGTCTTTGATATATCATTTACTCGCATCGATCATCCATATCCCTTCACGAGACTCAGCATTTTCCTTGTCGATGAGGATGATGCATGCGGGAATCCCAGTACCGTAAAAGAGGTTGGCTGGAAGTCCGATGATCGCTCTTATAAATTTTCTGTTGATGAGGGCAGTCCGAATCTCCGCCTCAGCATTCCCACGAAATAATACTCCATGTGGGAGTATCACTGCACCCTTACCAGTACTCTTGAGAGAGCGGATGATATGGAGGAAAAACGCGTAGTCACCATTTTTGGTCGGAGGAATACCATAGCCACTAAAACGACTATATATATCATTTGACGGATCAAATCCACTCATCCAATTTTTTGTAGAAAATGGAGGGTTTGCCACTACGAAGTCAAAAGTCTTGAGGGTACCATCACTATTTTTAAAATGTGGCGTTGCGAGTGTATTCCCCTGAGCGATATCAGCACCAGTGTACCCATGAAGCCACATGTTCATGACGGCGAGAGCCTTGGTCGTATTGTCTTTTTCTTGTCCATATATCGTGACGCCAGTTGGTGACTCGCTATATACCTTGAGAAGGAGAGATCCAGATCCGCAAGTAGGATCATATATCGTCTGCGATTTACTCGTGGATGTATTTACACCTATGAGTTTTGCCATCACTCGCGATACCTCTGAAGGGGTGTAAAACTGTCATTTAGACTTCCCAGATTCAGTGGCAAAAAGACGCATCAGATATTCATACGCATCCCCGAGGAGGTCATCACCATCGGCACGATTCTGGCTAAAATCAAAAGATGACTCAAATATTGATATGAGCTTAGTGAGAGTATCAATCATTTCTGATCCTTTCCCGAGTTTTTTTTCATCATTAAAATCTGTAAGGTCGATCACTCCCTTTAGCCCATTGGCCTCAGCGAGTTTTCCGATTACCTTGTTGATCTTATCCCCGATTTCTTTGTCATTTTTGAGTGCCACCAGATCGTCAAAACTTCATCCTACTGGTATTTCTACCTCGGTATCAGTGCGATTCTTATGTTTATCCGATACATACTTTACAAAGAGGAGTGTGAGAACATAGTCCTTATACTGTGTCGCGTCCATACCTCATCTGAGAGCGTTACAGCTTGCCCAGAGAGTACTGTAGAGTTCTGATTTTTTGATTGGCATAGTATCTGAAATAATTGTGGCGGATTGGTATAGAACAGATGAGAAAAGTGGATGATTAAAATCATTTCTCTCTGAGAGTATGGGTTAGTTTTTTGAGCAACTCATCTCTCTCCGCAGAAGTCCAATAATCATCGAGAGCTGTCTCCTCTAGTATAATCTGTAAGGCTGTTAGCTTCTCAGAATAATTTTTCATGAGGCTTTTTATTAAAACTTATATAGGGTATATCTTTTTATTATACTGCAAGTATTTCTCTCAGCATCATAAGACTCTTGAAAAGAGTTGATGCTAATTGAAATGAAAGAATATATATATAGAAAACTCAACATTTCTATATATATTGGGAATATGTATAGATTTTCTCTGATACTAAAAATCATTCCGCACGGGAGTATTGCCAAGGATTCTTTTTTCTCAGTGTCGTACGACTTTTAACAAAGTCGATACTCGCTTCGAAACACGCCTCAGGCCGAATGTGCCATTCAAGGCACATTCTATGAGCTGCGCTCATACCTGATGTTCGAATCCCGCCGATACAAAACTCGCCACAAATAAATCCCCCGCATACGCGGGGGATTTTTAGTGTCTAATGGTGGACTGGGCGGGATTCG
>JACMPX010000048.1 GCA_014377245.1 Candidatus Altimarinota bacterium | reverse complement strand
TTATTGTGTCATTCTATACCGAGACCAAAAATATCTGGTATCTTTTTACTCTTGTCGACAATACGCATCACTATTTTCTCACCGTGAACGGTAGGGAGGGTTGAGACGCGGAGATCGAGAGACTTATTATCGATGACGGTTGAGAGACGACCATCTTGTGGTATACGAGCTTCATCGATCTTGAGGTTCGACATGATCTTGAATCGGGCGATCACCTGAGGGTGAAGGAACGTCTGATACTCGAGGATCTCCGCAAGCATACCATCGAGACGATAGCGGAGGCGGACTATATTAGTTAATGGCTCGATATGGATATCCGAGCTCCCTGACTCGACCGCACCCATGATGATGAGATCACAAATCTGGGAGATATTCTCTCACTTGTATATTGATTCTTTGAGTGTATCTATTACAGTTGCCATATTTTTTATTTACCAGTTATATTCCTATATTCTTTCTCGAGAGCATTGATGGAATCAAGTTGTGCTGAGAGATCATAGACCATTTCGGTACCTGATTTCAACTTGTTCTGACTTGTAGCACGTGAGAATTCACTATATTTTCGCTCGAATATTTCTAGAGATTTTTTACCACTACAAGTGACTTCATTTTTACAGGCAGCTATGTTTGCATCGATTTTTTTCCTGAGTTCTTCTTTTCTTTTTTTGATAGCTTCAATGAGGAATGCTATATCCGTAGGTGATGATCCTCGGATGTAAAATCGGAGTACTATACGTCCACTATTCTCTTCGTTAGACTTCGTCGGGTCAAGAGTTGTCTGGAGTGAGAGTGCATCGATCATGACGAGTGGATTACTCATGATTGCTGGGGCGCCTCAAGTTGATGTGGATCCAGTATCCATGAGTACTTCATAGTGTCCGAGATTGTTGATATATTCGATCATCCGTGTGATCTTCTCATTGGTTGATGTGAATGTGATCTCTGTATCAAAAGATCCAATAACCTCAGGCATATTAGAGCCCTTTCTCCCATATTTGATATTCTGGATACCGAGAGCTACATTGCTTTCGATCTCAAACTGGCGGAGTATAGAATTCTCTACGAATGTGATATACTTTCTCATACTCACTGTATCTTCTATGATATTATTACTCATGGGATTGAGTGTAGGCAATATACTATTGAGTCGAGCTTTTTTGAGAGTGAGCTTGTCCTTGTCCGTATTGCTGGCACTGATTGCAGTACTGAGCCAGACAATATAAGGATCTCATCATACTTTTTCGATTACTTTCTGAGTTTCTTTTGGAGCTGATTGTATGATTGCGAGTAATTCCTCTTTTCATTTACTTCACCTGAGTACACTATCGAGCTCACTATAGGCAATACCATTAGAGCTTGTTTGGGTATATTTCTCTATGACTATATTGGTCGATAGGATACTTGCTGATAGAGTATCATATTGAGGAACAATATATATCCAAGCTACTACGAGTACAAATACTATGATAGTAAATTGTCAGATGATAGCATGAAGGAGCTGTTCGCGTTGATTTTTGATAGACATATGGGTAGATTATATTTTTTGTATTAGAGGAACATATCGGACCTGGATTGGTATGAACGTACGTGTTGAAAAGCCGAGTATTTGTGCTTCTTTCAGTGGAATTATCTCTATTCCGAGTGAGGTCGGCTGTGTATCGAGTATGAGCGAGCTCTTATTGGTATCTGCGAGATTCTCTATGAATCTGAGTGCTTGCACACGAGCAGAACCAACTTGCCCGTTGGTATCGTTGCTCCCAACACTACCACCATATACAGTACACTGAGTCGACAGATTTATTCACTCTGTTACGGTGAGTCCTGTACAATTAATATTCTCCCCCTTTACTGATTGTGAGTTTGCTTTCACCTTTTCGAATGCTTCTAGTACTATATTTACATGCGGCTTGTTATCATAGGTATTGATAATGAATGCCTTCTCAGGTGATGCATCAAGGATACTCGATGAAACCTTGATAGGAATATATTCTGTGAGTGCCTCTACGATACTCTCTTGGAGGATTTTTTGTTTTTCACTGTACTCTTTTTGTATGACTTCTATATTCTTGCATCATTTTTCACTCGTTGGGACATTGATATCATAATTGAGATACGGACAGAGGAATGTATAGCTCTCAAAAAATGAGCCACTTTGACTCGATCTTACAAATATATGTATTCATGAGAGTACAACTGTAACTACAACAAAAATAGTGACGTACTGCATGACTCTCACAAAAACCTCAAGGCCTGATCATTGTTTTTTATTACCGATTGTGAGATCTCCATTACTATTTTCTTGAAAAAAATCATTATAGAGAATATCTTCTGACTTGATTGTCTTATCTGGTTTAGTCGTATTCGAGGCTGTATCCAAAAAGTTGGATCAAGCGTTTGATGTTTCTGCTGGAATATCAGATGGACTGATTGGTTTTGGAGTGTCTGCCATAGAGTATGTACTTATAATAAAATCAGAATAGCATATTCTCTTCTATTTCGCAAATAGCAGAATCAAAATCTCTTGCGAAAGTACTATTCATCGTTTTTATAATAATTCTCATGCAATTCTTCTTCACCACTCGGTATCCCGCAGACGAGAATCAGTTGTCACAATTGGACCTCTATATCCACTTGATGTAATCCTCTCGATAAGAGTATTGAGTCTGATGGTGACAATAGGCTCACTATATTCTGAGAAGTTATTCGACATACCCACTGTTCTCGCGAGGAAATATGGATCAGTCGGTGGATCAAATGGCAACTTTGATATGAGTATATATTTCGCGTGTTTCCAGAGATCGTATTCATCTCGCCATGTATCGATGATTCCTATGAGAATAGTTGATTCGACTTGATTTTT
>JACMPX010000047.1 GCA_014377245.1 Candidatus Altimarinota bacterium | reverse complement strand
TCTCCCAATTCTCCATTCTCGGGTGGAACTCAATGATCGAATTCTGCAAATTCATTTGCAAAAGTAGGACTAAAACCAAAAAACTCAGCCTCCACTTTTGCAATGGGAGATCGAGTCAAGCATGCTCAGTATGGAGTTGGAACTATAGTCACGATAGATGGAGCGATCGCGAGTATCGCATTCTCAGGACTCGGCATCAAAAAGATGAATGTAGAAATAGCACCGATCGAGAAGGTATAATCTACCTCCACACGACACTCCGCATAGACAAGCTCCCCATGGCGATATCAGGAGTATAGAACTCAACTCTATCAGTAGTTGAGCTCGCTCCCATGAGGGGAAATAGTGGGAGGAGATGATCATAGCTCGGATGTGCGAGATGCGATATATCTCACCAAGACTGAAAATCAAGAAGACTCATCCATTCGGGAGAGTTTTTTCATGACTTGAGTCAACTCGCAAATCGAGCATCGAACTCTACTGCCCAATTATGAGCCTTCTCTCATGACCAATCGATAGCTCCCAGATTGTGAACGATGTTCCCACTTCAGATGATCAGGATACCTGACTCTCTCAGGACTCTGAGTTGTTCTCAGAGATGAAAGAGAGACTCAGGAGTGGCCCGATAATCGAGACTCATGGATATCACTGGTACGTCGGCAGCAGGGAAGAGATGTACGAGTGTCGACCAGACTCCATGATCAAATCCGCGAATGGGATCCGGGATGATTTTTGTAGACTTTTGTCATTCTAAGTAGAGCGAAGAATCTGCTGGATTTAATTCATTTTGAACTACGGATGATATCCTTCCTGCGTCAGCATGAGAAAAAGGAACTCTCGAAATGACAGAGCATATCTCCTCAGCAATCTCAGGGCTTCCTGGTGCATCATATCGAACTCTATAGAGCTCAGGCGGGAATCCGACCATATCATAGATCATCTCAGGTTTTTCACTCGTAGAAATCCGCGTCTCTCACTCGGTAATCCAATGAGATGAGAATATCAGGATCGCTCTCGGTTTCTCTAAATTTTTTCCGATATCACTCCAGCTCTCAGTATACTTATTGGACTCTATAGCATTGATCGGACTCCCATGTCCGATGAATATGATTGGCATTTTTTTCATATTATTTTGGTGATTTTTTTATCTAACTTCGTCTAGATTCTTAGTCTTAGACTATTGTTCACATCTTCCCAGCATTGAGATCTGCGAAAGCCTGCCTAATCTCTACCTCAGTATTCATCACGAATGGTCAATAATGAGATATTGGCTCATCTATAGGCTCTCATGCCATGATGAGAACTTTTGCAATAGCGTTCGATGAGATCGATATACTTGATCCAGATCTCGCAAAGTTGGCCATATCACCATTTTCTAGTTTTTTACCATTTACTATGATTTCTCACTCTGTTACAAGGAGCATAGTGGTATAGTTCTCGGGGATTTCTATATCAAGTTGTCACGCGTAGTCGAATCTCACATCGTAGAGCTCAACTGGAGAAAAAGTATTTGCGACTCACTGTATATCTCAAAATCGTCCAGCAATCACTCTGACTCGTCATCCACCAAATAATACCTCAGGAATACTAGATCTGGTGAGTGCTTGGTATCTTGGGGATGTCATCTTATCACTACTTCGCAGATTGACCCAGAGTTGTATCGCATGTTGTACGCCACCCACACGAGAGAAATCTGCTGTCATGAACTCGTTATGGAGGAGGCCACTACCAGCCGTCATCCATTGTACCTCGTCAGCTCAGATTACTCCACCATGGCCGGCAGTATCCTGATGCTCGATCTCGCCTGAATAGACAATCGTGACAGTCTCAAATCCTCTATGAGGATGAAATCCGACACCAGGACGATGGGCTCATTGTGGGAGAATCTCCCATCGAGCATTGTAATCCAGCATCAGAAATGGACTCGTATCACTCGTCATCTCACGACCATATCCTGGAATATAGTTTGCTACACGAAATCAATCTCAAACCATATGATATTGTCTCGGATGTTCTATTTTGATTATATTTTTTTGCATGACTTCATTCTATGAGAATGATTCGAGAAAGCAACTTTATATTATAAAGTTTAATAAGATACATATCCAAATAATCCCTATTATTGGAATCCAGAGCCTGAAGTCTCTCTTTCCTGCCTTGTGATACATCGGCCAGTACATACCCAGCCATATGCCAAATACTCAACCGATAATAGCACATATCCAGAGGATTTTTTCACTAATTCGCCAGTACTGGTATATCGACTTCAATTTATCAGCACACATGATGAGATATGAGAATAAATTGATAATGAGAATGTAGTCGAGGAGATATTGCATATATTTATTTTTTATCATCCTAACTATAGTGAGGATCTATTTATCTTTGATAATTAACACAACCGCTGCGAGGATGATATTGAAATGTATACCCTTATGATACAAAAGGTTAGTCTAACTATTTTGTGTGATCTTTCTCTATGTGCTGGTTTCTCAAGATACTACTCTTCCACTTCTCCACTTCATGGCCAATAACTCGTACGATCTCAATATTGGGGAATAGTTCATGGATCTTGTCCTCAGGAACTTTTTGATCATAGCCGAATACAAGGATATCAGGGCGGAGCTCACGGATCGGAGCGAATATATCAGATTCATGTCCGAGGATCACTTGTGCGTCAGGGAATGCTCGCTCTACGATATCTCTCCGCAGTGTCTCAGTGTGAATAGGATCTCGTCACTTGCCTGAGAATACTCGGTGATCGCGAGCGATCACTACTGTCATATGATCTGCATGCTTGTTCGCTTCACTGAGATAGTAGTGATGTCCAGGATGGAAAATATCAAAAGTCCCGAAACACATGACATGTTGAAAGTTTTTTTTGGGCGTTTTTTTATCTTGTTTTTTAGTGCTATTTTTCGCATCTAGATAATGAGGCTCGGCAGATGACATAAGTGAGGAGGAAGTCAAATAGAGAAAAAGTATGTCACTGAACACAAAAGGTGCACAATTTTTAAAAAAGTTTTGACAAGATGTAGTGGAAAGAGTAGATTATATCACACAATATCTTGTATATCTATGTGATACATCGTCTCATTTGCACACGTTGTCTAGTCGACCAACACTATATAGAAACTCCTCGAGTTTCCAAGTAAATTTTTGGTTGATTTTTATTTTCTCAGATTCAAGTTCTAATTCCTAAGCTCTCTCATATATGGCCCTCTCCACAATCCGTAGACGCAATGGCGAACTCACAGAATTCAACAGAACTCGTATAGAAGATGCTATACTGGCAGCAGCAGCTGCTGTAGGGGAGACTGACAAGTCATTCGTCCCAGTAGTCACTGACTTCATCGTGAAGGATCTCGATCACGTCTATGGAGAGATATTCACCAATCGTATCCCCTCCGTTGAGGATGTACAAGATATAGTGGAACGTAATCTGATGAAGTTCAACAAGTTCGAAGTTGCCAAGCAATATATCATCTATCGAGCTACTCGTCAGGATGAGCGAGTTGAGGCACATGAGAAACTCGTGAAAAAATTCGAGAAAAACGGATTCAAAGTCACAAAAACCAACGGAACTAAAGAAGAATTCGACTTTGAGAAGATCGAGAAGATGTACAAAATGGCAGTCAAGTGATATGAGAATAATTGTCAGTTTGATGACCTGATGGAAGCATTCAAAAAAAATATCGTCGAAGATATGAAGACCTCTGATATCGCAAAGCTCCTCGTCAAGACGTGTATCGATCTCGTCTCTGTGGAGAATATCCACTGGGAACATGTCGCTGGTCGACTTGCACTCTTCGATCTATACAAGAAGGCTGGTAAAAACCGAGGCATATCTCAAAAAGAAATATATACGGGTGATTCGTATGTCGCATTTTTCCAGAAATATATCGAAGAAGGGCTCTACTACAAGGACTTCATGAACTATTATAGTGAGGCAGATATACGCAAGGCTGGTGAAATGCTCGAGAAAAAGTGAAAGATCACTGATATGGGCTATGGATACACAACAGTCCTCTCACTCGCAAAACGGTATCTCCTGAATCCAAACAAATTCGTCCGCGAGCTCCCACAGGAACTCTATATGTCAGTCGCTTTATTCTACGCTATTCCTGAGCGAGCTGAGAATCGTCTGGCATTCGCATTCCAGGTATACGAATACTGTAGTGAGCAGAAGATCTCTCTCGCCACTCCAGCACTCATAAATCCCCGAACCAACTGGCATCAGCTCACGAGTTGTTTCAAGCTCAATCTCGGTGATGATCTCCGCTCGATCTATCATGGGATCGAGGACATCGCTCAGATATCCAAATACGGAGGAGGAGTCGGAGTCTATCTCGGACATATTCGAGCTCAGGGTGCGGCTATCCGTGGGATCAAGTGAGCCGCTGGATGAGTAAATCCATGGGTCAAGGTCATCAACGATACAGCCGTAGCGGTCAATCAGCTCGGAGCTCGTCTCGGTGCCGTCTCAGTCACACTCGATATCTGGCATCGTGATATCTATGACTTCCTCGAGCTCCAGACTGAGTCTGGAGACATCAGAGCCAAGGCGTTCGACGTATTTCCTGCGGTTTCAATCCCAGATCTCTTCATGCGACGCGTAGAGGAAGATGGGAGTTGGTCTCTTTTTGACCCGTATGAAGTCTCGAAAAAATATGGAAAATGTCTAGAAGATCAGTTCGAAACTGATTTCGAAGAGTTTTATGTATTACTCGAAGCTGACGACTCACTCGAGATGAAGAAAACTATTAAGGCAAAGGAACTTTTTAAAACCTTCCTAAAAACTACCGTTGAAACCGGTATGCCCTATGTATTTTATAGAGATACGGTCAATCGTCTCAATCCCAATAAACATGCTGGGAAAATATATTCCACTCAACTCTGTACTGAGATATGCCAGAACTCTTCTCCTGCAAGTTTCATCGAAGAAGTTATCGAAGATGGAAAGATCGTGATACGCTATGAGCCAGGTGAAGTAGTCACTTGCAATATATCATCGATCAATGTCGCCAAAGTCTATGAAGAAAAGGATATCGAAGTAGCTCTCGCCGTCCTTTCTCGAATACTCGATAATATCATATCTCTATCCAAATTCCCAATCAAAGCCGCTGAAATGACAGCAGGCAAGTATCGAGCGATCGGTATCGGATACCTCGGTCTCGCTGAGTATCTCGCGACTCGCTCTATGGCGTACGACTCTCTGGAGGCTCGTGAACATGTCGATGCACTATTTGAAAAATATACCTATTATACCTACAAGGCATCTATCGATATCGCTCGTGAGCGTGGAGCATATCCACTGTTTCCAGGATCCGAACATTCCAAATGAATCATCCTCGGAAAAAATGCAGCTATGTTGACTGCTGAGACCAAAAATAGTCATCTCGACTGGACAGCTCTCCTCGCGGACATGCAGGCGACAGGTTGCAGATTCGGCTATCACTCGGCTCCAGCACCGAACACCTCGACAGCAGGTATCGTCGGGACCACAGCAGCACTCCTCCCAATCTATAAGAAATATTTCGTCGAAACCAATCTAGCTTCCCCTACAATCCGTATAGCTCCGAAGCTCTCGGCTGAGAACTTCTGGTTCTACAAGGAATATGTGACAATGGATATGAACGATGTCATCGATATGATCTCGGTCGTATATAAGTGGATCGATCAGTCGATCTCGTTCGAGTGGATGGTAGATCCAGCGAAGGTGTCTCCTCGTGAGCTCTATGGATACTATATCAAGTCATGGAAGCAGGGGATCAAGACGGTCTACTATGTGCGATCTCTCTCGAGTGAGGTGAGTGGAGAGAACTGTGTGAGTTGTAGTGGATAGTAGGTTGGAGAAAAAAGAAAATTGTGAAAAAACAGAAGATCTGAAGTATAAAAATAGCCAAAATAAAACCCTCAATATTTTTATGTGTTGGGGGTTTTTGTTCCAGTCATTGCGAGGTACGAAGCAAACCAGTTTTTAAAAGTTAATCCATTA
>JACMPX010000046.1 GCA_014377245.1 Candidatus Altimarinota bacterium | reverse complement strand
TTGTCATCTCATGGATGAGTCACTGAGCCTTGAACGTATCTACAATACGGTAGAGAGTAGCGAGATTCATTCCAGGTTGTCATTTTTTGCCGACGAGCTCCTTCTTGAGATCAGAGAAAGTGATACGCGTGCTGAGACCGAGGACTTCGACGAACCGCTTGCGAGGTTCTGTGATACGAGATTCAGACATAAGGACAGTGGGTTAGGTTATTTTTTGTACCCAAAGGGTATAACCTATGGGATTATTCTAATAGAGGAAGAATCTCCTCTGTGGCTACAGGGAGCTGGGTAAATTTTCGTGCCTTAAGATAACAAAAAGAGAAAAAAATTGAAAATAGACTCGCAATATAGTCATATTTTCTATAATTGCAAATGTTTGCGAGAACAAAATGCGGTTCTATTTTGTATTCAAAAAATCAACAAGTATCAGTCTCGCCGCCTCAGCATCTACATCGCCATCAGTGATACCATCACTATCGAATCACATCATCGCCTCACTGGATGTGAGTCTCTCATCATGGGGTACTATAGGTATATTGACAACGGTTTCGAGTAGAGATATGAATGCTGATACTCGCTTGCCATGACGAGACATAGTTCCGTCGATATTATATGGCATTCCGATGACGATCAGTTCAGCTTTTCGCATCTCTACTCATTTTAGTAATATGCTGAGGAGATCTGATGTTGCGACCGTTTTCCATGCAAAACAAAATCCCTCGACTGAGTACGCGAGTCAGCTCTTGCGCGTTCCGTAGTCGATACTGATAATGCTATTATTTTTCATCTATATTCACTATGATGAATATTTTCGCGAGTGTATCCCTCGTAATATGGAGGTAGACGAGGTGTCGTCCAGTTGCTTTGATATGTACACCATTGGGAAGCTTGATATCTTTTTTTTCGAATCGGATATCGAACTTATCGGCTATCTTAGAGCCTATACTATGCTCATCGAGTCCTCCGAATACTTTTTTTCATTTTCACTTGAGAGTGAACTCGAGCTCTTGTCCATCGAGTTGTTTCTGTATTTCGAATGCTTGCTCGAGGCGTTGTCTTGTTTGATCTTGGAGTTTCTTTTTATCTCATTCTATTTTCACGAGACGATCTGGAGTGATCTCTCGGGCAATCCCTCATGGGATGAGTGAGTTGCGGGCCTGAGGTGCTGAGACCTCGATAATAGCTCACTTGCGACCGACATGGGCAATATCCTGGAGGAGCTCTACGGTGATCTTGTGTACTGGCATAGGGAATATATGGGTAAAAAATCTTCTAGTTAAGTATATGTAAGAGAGACAAAAATGGAAGTCTATTTTTATGTGGTGATCTTGAGGTCGTTTTTGATATCCTCATCAATTAGCGGTACAGAACAACCATGAGGGTAAACTATTGTGATATTTGATTCTTTCATTACCATACAGCCAGTACTGATATCGAGTTTGTTATGACTTCATACAGTAATATCAGTTATCGTAGTTTGGTAGGGAGTTCCATCTTTTATTTTTACATTTTGTAGCAGTAGTCTTTGCTCATTACAGGTCAGTATTGCCTGGAGAGATCATACACTTCATAGTATGATTATACTACACTTATTGTTTGATGGTATAGTTATATTTTTTTTAGCTACTACAATATTCATACTCGAGATGAGTTGTCATTTTTTTTGCCCTATGAGTTCACTCGGACTCAGTACTCTATGATCACATCAGATGCTCACTCATACGACAGTCAGTACGAGAAGAGTAGACGGTATTGATACCATAAAAATTATTTAGTTATTAGTTCATTATATTGACCTAATCAAAGAAGTCAATTCACTATTTTTATTCGGATAAATCAATTAATTGACAATACAATAAATACATTCTTTATAAGATATAAAAAGTTTTGACTTTTCTCTATTTTCCCTATAATCAGCCAACAGATATTCTGGGGTGTCGCCAAGCGGTAAGGCAGCGGACTTTGACTCCGCCATGCGTAGGTTCGAATCCTACCACCCCAACCATGTATATGTGGATTCGAAGTTTATGCTTTTTGGGTAAATCCTACCACCCCAACCATATTTTTACCCCATATCATTCGTCAAGATGATTTACTAGACTTTTTACCAAAAATATATAGAATGCCGACTTCATATCAAGAAACAGTTTTTGTATAACAACGATTGTTTCTGGATATGATCCAGACTTTATCTCGCTTCGTTATGAGACCTCTCAAGTAATTCGCCCTAGTGAATTCTCTCATATGAGCCTAATTTTTCAATTTTATGATAGCAGTAGTAGAAATCGGTGGCAAACAGTACACCGTAGAACAAGATATGTCTATCGTCGTCGATCGTCAGGCAGCTGATGTTGGTACTACGATCACTCTCCCAGCTCTCCTCATTGCGAGTGCAGACGCCAAGACAGTCCGTATAGGTACTCCTACTGTCGAGGGATCACAGATCTCATTCCAGGTTGTCGAGCATCTGAAGGCTGACAAGATCAGAGTTTTCAAAATCAAATCAAAAAAACGCTATATGCGCACCCAGGGATTCAGAGCATATCAGACTCGCCTCACCGTGACCTCTATTGCCTAGATCTTTATAAATACCATGACAGAAAAGTAGAAAGTAGGAATGTTCCTTTCGGGAACAATTTTATCCCTAAAATACTAGATTGACTATACGCCCCAATCACAAGGCTCGTCATGCGCGAGCTGGAAGATCGAACATCGATATGCCATCGGCATCAGATACATTCCGCAAATTCAAATGGTTCACCCTATGACTTATTGTCATATTCCCGATATATCCATCCCTCTCGCTCCTCGGATCGGGGGGAACTGTTCGTGCTTGAGACTATGACGACTCGACGATCATCACGGCTTATAGCGATCTCGGTGACGTCTCCTGAGAAGGGTATATATCAGATACTGGACTCATCCGTGTAGGTGGCGGATCATCGGGAGAGAGTCGTATTGCTACAACTCCTACGACAACTGACGGAGTCGCAGTCGCACCCAATAGTGTCAAAAAACATACCGTCAAGCCCAAAGAAAGTGTACGTAGTATTTCTGATATCTATGGTATTAGTACTGATGCTATCCTCTGGGCCAATGATCTCAGTGCTGATGATGAGCTCGAGATCGGACAGATACTCAAAATCCCTCCAGTATCTGGCGTAGTACATACTGTGGTCGATGGTGATACTATCTCTGCTATTGCCGCGAAGTATCAGGTGGATACTACAGATATCGTCTCGATTAATAGCCTACGAGATGCTGCGAGTATACGTATTGGTATGGATCTCATGATCCCTGGTGCAATGAAGCGAAGTGTAGCTGTCATAGGGTCACCCAAGACATTGCCAACGAAGGTAGCTCTATCCAAATGAGCTACTCAAATCAAAGATATGAATACAACTCATATAGCTCCTCAACCTCCTGTTGTCACTATCTCATCAAAAACAGGAATCAAGGATAGATATGCTGTGAAATATACTGGGAAATCGAGGTGATTCGTATGAGGCAATTGTACCTGGTATGTAGCTCAGAACAAGTCAGTCACTTGGCGTGGGAATGCGAATGCATGGATGCAAAATGCCAAGGCTGCCGGTGTCCAGACAGGACAGTCACCTATAGTAGGAGCGATCGTACAATTCTCTGGATCAGGATACAATCGCTCGTATGGTCACGTTGGTATAGTAGCTGGTATAGAAGGGAACAATCTCATCGTCAAGGATATGAACTATCGCTGACTCTATGAGATCACTATCCGCAAGGTACCAATTAGTCATCCAAGTATAGATGGATATATCTATATCGATTAGTATATATTGGATATAGTATCTCTGAGAGAAGTCGAGGCGAAATCCTCGGTTTTTTTTATTCCTTCGCTTTACTTATACACCTTTTGAAACTGAAATACTCATAATAATAAAAGAGATAAAATCAGGCTTCCCTAAGCTGAAGTCAGATATGATATCTATAAAATGATAACTTAATCATATATAAACTTGAAATAATAAGGCATTCGGAGCTATCGAAGATCTCGGTACTGACGTCAGATCCTATAGAGCAGCCACAACAGGGATGATATATGAGGCATATTATCAGGTTGCTGAGCTCAAGGATATATTGGTGACCAGGGTGATATCACCCGTCGTGCGGACTCGTAATCCGAGAGTAGCAATAACACGATAGTCCTATCATATTCCCACTTCTTCTCTGAGGTGGGATTTTTAATGCGAAGATTTACTTGACAAGTACTATATAACTCATAGAATAACTGAAATTAAATCAGAATTCAAGTAAATAAATCGATATTCATCTATTACTACCACAATTTGCATTTTTCCTTGTGATATGCTAAAGTAAGTAGGTAAATCTATTTTTTAACTATACATGTATGTTTACAATCAATAAAATCCGTATTGGGAACATACGTGCGATGTACAATCCACAAGAGTCTATGAGCGACCTCATAGAAAAAGATGAACCATCTCTTGCGAGAGCTATTCGTCCTATCGAACTTGCTACTGTTACCGTGGAAGTAAGAAATGATCGCATAGTCAAACTAATCCGATCTGCTTCTGTCAACGATCAACAGGCTTTTCAGAATTGGATTTCTGAAAATCAGAAATTAGCAACTCCATTTTCCAAAGTATACTTTGATGCAATGCAATTACTATTTACTCAGGCTACTGCTATAGCACCAGCACCTCTCTCTCCCTCTGCTCTCGCTCCAGCTGGAGTAGTACGGGATAATCTTGCTGGAGCTGAGAGGCAAGATAGAGAAAATGCATTAGCAGAAGAGAGAGCACGATTAGCAGCTAATGCTATCTTGGATAAAAGTTATGGCGCTCAAGCAACTCTTGCTGAGTCTGCACCTTCGAATAGCAAGCCAACTGATGGTGCCAGGAAACCAGTAGAGATAACAAAAGATCCTAAAATCCAAGCTCTCGTAGATACCTATAATGAACAGTATGTGAGCAAGAGAAATCTTATAAAAGCACTCTCTCGAGCTATAACTAATAATGGTGGCTATGATGCTGTATATGAGCGAGTGACTGGTGAGAAACCAGCAGGTGCACCAGAAGAAATAACAAAATTCCAAAAGGCATTAAACACAAATATATCATTTCTCAAACAATTTGATGGTGGTACGGCTGGAGTAGATGCTCTCTTATCTGGAAAAACAGATGAGTATATGAAGAAGGTTATAGAAACAATCAAATCAAATGGTGGTAAGATGCCAGATATTCAGCCAGCAGGATGAATATCTCCTCAGATCCAAAATATTGTTTGATCTATTGCTACTGTCCTCATTGCTGCAGGTACAAGCGGTATTGTCATAGTATGACATGAGGCGGATCGTACTACGGCAGACACATTTATCCGTGAACTCCAAAAAGATACTGAAGGTGGCGTATGGAATAAGTTCACTAATGCTCTCGTATGGATCAAAGAAGCATCTATGGGACGTAAGCTCAGTATCACACTCGGAGCCAATGAGAAAGAAGGAAATGTAGAAGCATATTATGGAGATATCCGTGAATTTACCAAAGAGGTAATGACTAATTCAGATCTTTCAGCATCAAAAAATCCACAAGTAAAAGAGATGTATATCGCAGCAAAAGCATTTGCTACGAACGCTAAGATAACTCCTACGACCGAGCAATTCCAGAAAGCACTCATACAATCATATATTTTCAACGAAGGCTATGCTCGTAAGTGAGTTGACTGGAAGGCAAATATCGGGCTCCTATTTATCGGTGCTGGTCGTCAAGAGATCAATGCCAATTCACGTGATAATACAGGTAATTCTATCTATAATGATGCTGAGAAGGCTATCACAAATAGAAAAATCGAATCTGCAGAACTCAAAAAAGCATGAGTAACTATAGAAAAAAATAGCGAAGGGAAATGGGTACACTCTATACCAACAGTTGCTGCATTTGCATGAGATACAGAGAATATATCTATAACAATACCAGGAAAAACAGAAACAAATGGTACGTATAATATTGTGACTGATACTGTACAGACACTACACTTTTCAGATAGTGGATATGGCTATGTTATCACATTCTCAGACGCAAGTATACAGCCTGAGTCAACCGCTACTATTGCTGTACCGACTGGAGATAGACCCACACAATCAGCGAATTCAGTTACTAAATTTCGAGAAACTAATACTAAGAATGTACTCGATGATGCTATATATTTTGCTGGACATACTCTCGAATTCAAGGCATATCTCAATGCTATGGCAGGTCAAGATGTAGTCGCAGCACGAGGAGCTCTCGAGAGTATGCTAAAGGGTAAATATAGAACAAGAGCAAGTATCCTCCTCAAAAACCTGGACACCATCGATAATACATATACATATGGATCGAGTGCAACTCGTGCAGCAGAGAAAATAACAGACAAAAATATAAATAGTATTCGCTCAAAAGAAACAATCAATGCAGAAAATGAGCTCGCTAAAAAAGCTGGAATCACCGAAATATGATTTGATGATGCTAGTTTCGATATCCAAAATAGTGATGAGAAACAGGCATCTGGTATCTATTCTGGACAAGAAATGACTCTCTCTGTGTTTGCTTCGCCGAGGGCAACAGTAAAATGACCACAATGAGCACTCCATCGTATTGATACTATGGATGGATCATTTGCTATCAACTCCAAGAGCGTAGAAGTCACAGGAGAATATAAGAATCAGATTATTGACGCCACTCTATCACTCGTGAAAAATGGGCAAAAAGGAATTGCCTGACAAGTAGAGAAGCTCAATATATTCCTCAAAAATAATAAGCAACCAGAAACAGATATTACAAAATATACAACCTATCTCAAATCAGGGAATATAGCAGATCTTGGAGTTCCTGGGCTCCAGCTCCAAGAAGGTAAATGAACTAAGGTATTCGAGGCTCGTGCTCGTATAGCTGGCAATCTCTGTCTCAACAGAACTCATGGTATCGTATTTCCACTTTTTGCACTCACTCCAATAGCTGGTAATCCACCAGTGAGACAATGAGTTGAGCCTGTAGCGACACTCGACTATTCTACAAAAACAAAAGAAAATGATGTAACTACTCTCAATAGTGCACTAGGAGTCAGTCCTATAGCGTTGATAGCAAAAATTCGATCAGAAAGAAAAGATACTCCTCCAAAGGAACCAATACCAGATAAGCCTACTACTACCCCAGGAACTACTCCCACAACTCCAGTCCAGCCTCCAGTCCAACCCCCGGTTCAGCCTCCAATTACACCCACAACTACCCCAGGAACTACTCCCACAACTCCAGTCCAGCCTCCAGTCCAACCCCCGGTTCAGCCTCCAGTCCAACCCCCGGTTCAGCCTCCAGTCCA
>JACMPX010000045.1 GCA_014377245.1 Candidatus Altimarinota bacterium | reverse complement strand
CGTCAGTGTAGATATTGTGGCATCAACATACCATCATTTTACCCCTTTGCTGAGGTACTCATGGGTATCATTTTTGCTGTTCTCACATACTCTGCGATGATCATCGGGATTGACATATTGAGTATAGAGATGCTACTTCTGTTGGGATTCTGATTTATTACTGGAGTCTACATCCTCTATGATTTGCGATATATGGAGATACCCGATCAGATTATGGTACCTGCGATATACTTCCTTTTTGCAATTCCATTTTTCTCATTATTATTTACCTGATATAGTGAATATACTTTTCATACTTTTCATATATCTATTTTTGATCGGTTGTTATGAGCTCTCATTCTCTATACTTTTTTCTATATTCAGATTCTTATACCTGGTTGATACTTTCTCATTAAAAATAGAGATTGGAAAAATTTATGATCACTCGTACTCTCATATTTGACATTCCCGATTATCATACTTCTAGAGCTATTTCGAAGAAATAAACAAAATGATGATATAGAGATTCCTACATGGATTGGTGGAGGAGATCTCCGTATTGCTATATTTATATGACTCACCCTAGGAACAATTCATGGAGTATCGAGTTTTGCATTTGCATATATCATTGGTAGTATAGTATGAGCAATTATACTTATCTACAATGCATTGAAATCTCAAAAAACAAATTCTCAAATACCATTTTGACCATTTCTTGGAATTGGATGGATACTTTCGATTTTATTTTATGATAAAATATATATTTTTTACTCATTATTTTTTATAGGTCAATAAAAATATCTCGACTTATATAATAAAACCTATATACTCTTCTTCAGTCAATAACTCTTATATATATATGATGCAAGATAAGCAAATAAAAGCCTTAAGAGACCTGATACAGTCAGCAGAGAACTCTATCAGATCAGCAAGAAAAATGCTCGATTCACTCATAGGTGATACTCCTCGAGAAGAATTCGATATCAGCGGTGCGGATCTCGCGAGCTACCAGTCTGGAGATGATAAAATCGTTGAGTGAATATTCACAGGTGACTCTATGCTATGACCAGATGCAGCAGTATATCCTGTTCCACAGAATTATTCATCGAAGTCACTCCTCGTACAAGGGAGTAGACTCAAGGCAACAATCGAGAGCAATGGTGGAATCAAATATAAAATCATCGAGGAGATACCATTTGAGACAAGTATAGGGATAATCACCAAAAACTGAGATAAATATGAGATTACCACCGATACCAAGACCTATAGAGTACTCATGGCAGCAATAACATTTCATAAATGTAGTGTCGGAGATACAGTGAGCATACGCACACCAAAATGAAAAGATGCTACATATGCGGTTATAGAGAGCATCATAACAAAGAATTAGTCATTATCAACTCACCAACTATGTGAAACGAATACTCACGTTCTAGATCATCTACAACATCTATACCATGGCTCTGGATATGAATGTTATGAGCCTTAGTTGCTGTGATTTTCTTTGCTCGTTCATTTTCTAGTGAGACAAGTGTAGATACAGACAGGCCACATATGATGATATCCCCTGATACGAGTGTGAGTACAGTATTTATCTCTATGACTGAATCATCCAAAAATAGGATCACAGGTACTGGAGGACAGCCACTCTATGTTGGTGATAAGTCTATCTCGGTCGAGACTGGATGAGCAAATGCTAGCAATGGGCATGTATCCATAGATATTGATGAGCGAACAGAGCTCACCTACTCGAACCATACGGCAACTGGAGATAGACTCAGGCTCGCGAAGTGAAGGATCTGGATTGAACAAACTTCATACATGTCCACAATTGATATGAAGAATCTGGTCGTCTCAGTCAAGACTGGTGATATTATCATGCTCGAACAAAATAATCAGATATATAGTACCGTATACGCTCTGAAATGAGACGCAGAGATAACAACTTCAGTAGGAATATATATTCTAAAAGCTGGTAACAGGATAATGGTATCTGCATCAGATCTAGCCAATCCATGACTCAAACTTGCAACATTGGTGGGTGATATTGATGAGAGTATTTTGGAGAGTCCTTTATTTATCAAAAATAATGGAAAATCACTCTTGAACAATATTCAATCAAAGACTGGAGTAACGCTATCTTGATCAGTTGGCAGTTGATCAATATGATCATCAATTGCTATGATCACTATAATTGAGCCACTCGAAGGCTCACGTGTAACCACTGCTACGGTACCAGTGAGATGATCGATCAATTCTACTGATGTCAAGAGAGTGACACTCAATGATCAGGAAGCAATAATTAGTCCAGTTAACAGTACTTTCACATTCGCAGAGTTCCCACTTGGTGCAGAGATTAACAATATAGTATATAAGGTATATAATGCTGATGGGAAACAACTAGAAAAATGAGTTATTACTGTTTATGGATCCAAGTGAGCTGCAGATCAGAGTACGATGAGACTCCTTGCTAATGCCTCACCTATATCGAGCAAAGATTTCCGAATTGTGAGTCCAGCGAGCAATCCATATGTGATGACTGATAGTGCTATCAAAGTACAATGAACAGTAACCAAGGATGCGGTGAGCTATATACTCGTCAATGACTATCGATTACAGAAATATATTCCTGGCAGTACTACTTGGTATTACTATGCGAACATGTCGTCGAGTACACTCAAAGATGGTATCAATCTCTATACTATCAAGTTCATGGGTAACAAGGATGAGGTTCTCTATACCCAGTTATTCACAATCATAAAAGAATCAAAAAATGCAACTCTCTCTGGTGAATCATCTCGATAGACGAGGAATCTCTCTCATCGAAATCATGGCAATGATAGCAGTACTTGGACTCGCTATTGCATCAATGTTCTCGACAGTGATAGGAGGCATATATTTTGCTCGAGACTCTGAGAATAGGATCAAGGCGATCAATCTGGCAAGAGAGTGACTCGAGTGAGTGACCAATCTGAGAAATACAAACTGGCTCAGATTCTCGAGTGATCAGACGAACTGCTGGAAAATAGAAAACTATCAAAGTACCTGTATAGGAGCACCGTTATTTGCAGCTGCGAACTCACTTGGTGATAGTCCAATCACAAAGAAATATATCCTCATAAATAGCAATGGTGCCTGGTATCTGTCTGGGTCTACTGCCACCACAGGATCATGACTTTGGGTTGATAACAACTGATTCTATCTTGCCACTGGTGCTCTTGCTCCAGGTGACCCATTGTGCACAATAAGCAAATCAACCAATTGTAGATCACCGTTCACTCGGGAGATACGTATACTAAAAGGTATAACAAACAATACAATCAGTGTGACATCAGTTGTCGACTGGTATGAGAAACGACCTCAGAATGTGACTCTCACGACGACTCTCACGAACTGGAAGAGCAAATTCTATTAGACTAATAGAATATCAGATAAACAAAATCCTTCAAAACTTTTTTGAAGGATTTTATTATTTATTTGATAGAAATTTGCGTAATCTGATTTTTTATGATAGGATATAAGAAATATAAATATACATTATGACTCTGGTACGGCATACACATATACATCTACAATACACTATTATCGCTATATGGCTGTGTAATTGTATCCTCGGCTGAGTTATTGCAGTAAGCCATACGTGGCTTCCTTATTTGAATGCTGGGAATTCATCTTATACAAATATTATTTCTGACCCATTCGATGGTACTGTTATGCCGATACTCTATATACCAGACTGGAGTAAAGCTCAATATCAAAATAAAACAATACAATTTTTCGATATTCCAATCAGTGACTATGTTCCCTTACCCTTTTATGATCCTGTATCACTATTAGATATCAAGAATCAGAGCAAACAATCACTCATAAATCATTATACCTATATCACTACATATATGGGGAGCTATCGGCTCAACTATAGAGAGTATGATGGGAGTCACAATGCTATTGATATACGAGCACCTATAGGTACACCAGTACTATCCATCGCAAATGGAGTAGTAGTTCGTACAGTCGATGCAGATTTCACTGGTAATAAATTCATCGTAGTAAGACATGATGGAGTCACTATCAACGGTAGAGTTCAGTCTCTCTACTCTGGATATCTCCATCTATCTGAGATAAATATACGAGAATGAACAAAAGTACGAAAGTGAGATATGATATGACGCGTGGGAATTAGTGGGATTACCACAACTCCACATCTGCATATTCAAATAGATACTGAGGATGCACCATTTCACCCATATTGGCCGTTTACGAGTAACGACTCTAAAGTCAACTGACTCTCTATATTTGAGTCTGTGAACGCATGACTCGGCAAGGAAAATGCACAAAGATATAGCATTAACCCTATGTCATTTATCAACCAATATGCGAACTGAGTCACAGTTGTCAATGCTCTGTCAGCACTTGAGAATGTACCACAATTTATTAAAGAAAAAGAGCTCACGCCGATCAATGCTTCGTTAGAGAGTATTGTGGCCAGTATGAAAATCTGATCTACTGCACTATCAAAAACAACAATAACTCAATGATCAGCCACTCTCGGTCCATCACTCATAGCCAATAGACCATGTGAGAAAAAAAGATTCTCAGATATGCCTAGTTCTAGCACAAGTGGAAAACTACTCTATGCTTTTATTGATGAATATTGTATGTTCCAAAACATAGAAAAATTTGATCCGAGCTCAACTATTACTCAGAAGGATGCAATAGTCATATTGATGCAATATTATAAGGTTCCTCCAACAACGGGTATAAGCCACTTTCTTGATATTGCCATTGGCGATAGTTTTCAGTGATATGCTATTTCCAGCTCTCGCCGAGGAGTACTCGATGGGAACTACGCTCGCCCTGATAAGCTACTATCAAAAGAAGATTTCATCGAACTTGTTGTGAAAATAGGAAAACTCGAGAAGAATCCGAGTCAGATAAAAATATACTCCGATACAAGTGCTATGAACTTCAAATTTCAATATATTCAAGATTTTGCATTCAAAGTACGAGCCAGAGGAGGTAATTTTTATCCACAAACACTCCTGACAAGGCAATGAGCAATAGAGCTCCTAGGAAAAGTACAATCTCGAGATCAAGTAAAGAAATAGTAGATATCTAGAGAAAAATCAATACTATAGGAAAAATATCACTCACTCCATATATGTCTCCAAAAAAAATAATCTTCTTCGTCATTGTTGGTAGTCTGCTACTAGCACTGATACTTGCAGTCGTCTACATATCAAAACAAAAAAAAGAAACCAATACTGCACCAGATTCTCTCAAGATCTGGATCACAGAAGGTACGAGTGACTCCTATAAGTCGCTTATAGAAGGATTCAAAAAATATGCCCCAGAATACACAAAAACAAATATAGTAGTAGAAAAACAATCCAGTGATGCTGAGAGATATCGTACACTCCTACTATCTACTCTCACCGAGTGAAATGGTCCTGATATATTCATGCTACATAGCTGAGAGGACGCCATACTCGAGAGTAAGACTGAGTCAATACCAAGTGAAATACTCGACTTTACCCTATTTGATAAGCGCTATGATGATATATTCAAGGAACTACTATCATCATCTGGATCATGAAAAAATAAGAAAACTACTCTCAAATGAGTACCACTCGGGTATGAAACTCTTTGAATTTTTTATAATAAATCTCTCCTGCGAAGTGTACCAAAAACATGGAATGATCTCGAATCTCTCTATAGAGAAATGAATTCAAAAGTGTATCCGAGCAATCTCGGTCTTGGTCCTACTTTCACCCCGAATATGATCGATATACTCCCTATATGGCTCAATGAATGAGAAGTATACAGTTACAATGAGTTATGAAGTGCTAGAAATAGTCTAGGCGAGTATCTCAAGTATGGGACCCTCCCAATCTGAAATGCGGATACAAATGATAACAATGGTATCTGACAGGCAAATAGTCTTAATAACAAAAAGACTCTCATGAGAGAGCAAAAACTCACAACGCTCGATCTATTTATGAGATGAGATATTGCTCTCATAGTATGATATCCGAGCCTAGTGCTCGAGCTAGAGAAATCAGGAAAACGAGCTGGATGATCTAGCAAGGAGAATGTGATACTGACTGACCGACTTCCACAAAAATCATCACAATCAGTATCGAACGTAGGTCGATATACATATTTGGGTATATCAAAACTCACGAATAATGCCATAGCGAGTGTCAAATTCCTCGAGTACCTCATGACACCAGAGGCACAGCGAATCTATATGACGGAATACCCTTATCTGATACCAGCACAATCAGAGTTCTACGCATCAGCTGAATCAAATTCACTCTCAAATATACTCACTCGTACGACTCTCTCAGCTTTTATACCCAATATTGGAGACAAAATATCGATATTTGATTATGGGCTGAAGTCACTATTCGAGCGATATCTTAGAGAAGGTATAGATAATACAGATGAGCCAGATACAGAAGCTCTAATATCAAAAATTTCACAAGAGGTCAAATGTCAAATCTCGACACTACTAGGTGAGACAAATAATAGTGGTTGCTCAAATGAATAAATAATTCTTAAAACAGCTAATGAAAATTGCATTTTTACATTTTTTATGGTAAAATGAGTACATATAAATTACATTTTATGCGAAAGTCTCATATTTTTCTCTTCATTATAGCTTTGGTGATGCTAGTAGCGAGTCTATGGCACTCTGAGATATACGCAGCCTGTGGTGGATCTTGGTACTCGACAAGTTGTCCAGTTTCACCATACGTTATCACTGGGGACGCACAACAGCTATGATATGATGCTACCAAAGCATCAGTAAATGGACAGATTACTGACAAGGGATTGAGTGTATTTGTGCAACAAATTATTACGTACCTCAT
>JACMPX010000044.1 GCA_014377245.1 Candidatus Altimarinota bacterium | reverse complement strand
CGCAGGAGAGGTTCTCAATGTAGATGGATATACAGGTGGATTCTCACTACAGATATGCTGGGCAAGTGGATATGTAGCTGGAAAAGAAATCTCAAATAAACTAAAATCTAGTATAGAAAATTTCTAAGAAATAATTTTTAAAAAACCATATGTGACAAGAAATAGTACTATTGACTTAATAAAGGTCTCAGGAATAGTATTTCCAACAGAAAATCTAGTAAACCATCTAATTCTTATTGATACTATTATCTTACTATTTATCCATATCAGGAAAAGGTTATCAACCAACTGAGTAATAGCACATTACTTGATTTACTAGAATAAAAAATGAAGTAACCTATACTTATAAGTAAAGAAAAAATGAATGAAATATTTTTTTCTTTTATGTATAGAGTTTATTGAAATTAAAAATAGTTGACTTATTCGAATAAACTTTTCGACTCATCGATTTCTTTAGAGAGCATTTTCACTTTTTCTCGTCCAGAAAACACGATTTTATCATCGATATGGAGATACTTTGCATCACACTTATTTGGATAGTCGAATTGTGAGAGGAGATATTTGATTGCGTTAATACGAGATGCCTCTTTATCATCACTTTTGACTATAGTCCACGGTGCATAATCTGTATGAGTCTCTGAGAAATTCAGATACTCAGCGAGCGTATAGCGATCCCATAGCTTTTGTGAGAACTGATCGATTGGAGAGAGCTTGTATTGTTTTAGGGGATTAGTACGGCGCTCATGGAATCGGGCCGCTTGTTCCTCTTTGGATACTGAGAAATAGAACTTGATAATCTTGGTCCCTGATCTCGTGAGCATCTTCTCGAGTACTACAACATCATCTATGAACTTCTCATAGTCTCGCTTGCCGACAAACCCCATAACTGGTTCGACGCCAGCTCGGTTGTACCATGATCGATCGAAGAATATCATCTCTCAAGCGTTCGGTAGGTGTGAGATATATCTCTGAAAATACCACTGTCCATTCTCGACCTCTGTAGGCTTCATGAGAGCTACTACCTTCGAATACCTCGGATTGAGTGACTCCATGAATCTCTTGATATTACCTCACTTCCCTGCTGCATCACGTCCCTCGAATATGATGAGACACTTCTTGCCTGTACCCTGGATATAGCTCTGTAGCTTCACGAGCTCAATCTGGAGACGGAGCATCTCTTCTTCATAGTTGAGCTCATCTTTGCGTACTGCATTGAGTACGTGAGATTTTTTCTTGTCTGATGGGAGCTCTTTGATTGCCTCATGTTTCTTGTGGTATTTTTTGATCACATCGATGAGTACTATCTCCTCTCGAGTAGCGAGATCGACTGCCTCAATCGTCTCATCGATCTCAACGAGCAATTTGCGGAGTTTGTCGAGTTTGCGATTTTCTCTTTTCGATAGTTTTGCTATATTTGCATCCAGGATAGTCTGGAGCCTATTACGTAGTACTCGTAGATTATCAATATCACCATCTTTTGCGAGTATCTTGTAATTGTCTCTGAGTTCGTCGTGGAAAGCTTCAAGCGTCTCCGGACTCATGGTGATGATATTGTTGAATATATCAGTAATATTGAAGAGCTTCATAAGTTAATAATTGAGATGATATAATGCCTCCTATAGTATCGCTATAGTTATATTTTACCAAATAAAAGCGAAAAAACGACTTGCGGAATTCAGGTTTTTTGGTATGCTCCTCACATATTCTTATTCCATTTTCCTATGAACCCTCTCTATATCAACGCCCTCATCGGTTGAGCCATCATCGGACTCTCGGCACTTCTTTTTATATGAGGACTCGGACGGGTGATGGGTGTGTCCGGTATCGTGAAGTGAATTTTCGGCAAGCTCGCTAAAAACGAATACTGGAGATACTACTTTCTCGTGGGACTCATGTGAGGCGTCGCACTCTATAGCTATATCGTACCTAGTTATCATATCAGCAATACGAACCCCTCATACATTATCGCCATCATCGCAGGGGTACTCGTCTGAGTGGGTACCAGTATGGCCAATGGGTGCACGAGCGGGCACGCTGTCTGCGGTATCGGTCGACTCTCTATCAGATCGATGATTGCGACTCTCGTATTCGTTGCGAGCGGTATGATTGCGGTATATTTTACTCATTTTTTCTCCTAGTACACACATGACAAAAACTACCAATCTCATCTCTCTCGTCGCGGGTGTCCTCTTTGGATTTGCACTCACACTCTCGGATATGACCTCCCCTGATCGAGTCCGAGGATTTTTAAATATCGTCTATGGCTGGGATCCGACGCTCATTTTTGTGATGATAGGAGCTGTCACAGTATCTTCGATTGGGCATTTTTTCCTCTCTAAAAAAGAAACTCCACACTTCGCAGAGAAATGGCATTTTCCATGGACAAAAAAATGAATCATCGACTTCAAGCTCATTATTGGATCGGTATTATTCGGTATCGGATGGGGAATCGGCGGACTCTGTCCAGGTCCTGCTATCGGTAGTATCGTATTCCTTGATCCTTATGTCCTCATATTCGTCACCTCGATGATAGTTAGCATGTTCGTATATAGTCGCATCACCCCTAAATAATATGTATACAGAGATATCCTCCAGAGATCTCGAGATCCTCATATACGATCACGCCGATGTCGAGCTCATCGATGTTCGTGAGAAAAAAGAATGGGATCAGATCCGCATCCCCGGAGCCAAACTCATTCCCCTATCCTCAATCGAATTCCATATCTGAGATATCGATTTTAGCAAACCTGTCTATATATTCTGTCGGTCATGATCACGCAGTGCACGAGTATGTCAGTGGCTCGAATGAGAATGAAAAGCGGCAATAAATGTCGCCGGTAGTATTGCAGCACTTTATCGAGATCAATCAGATATCATCGAGATCACAGAGGTGTTCAATCCAAGTTATTTCAACTAATATATCTATGAATCCAAATATAATCTTCCGTCAACTCTTCGATGAAAAGTCCTGGACATATACCTATATCCTTGCAGATATCGAGACTCGAGAAGCTCTCATCATCGACCCTGTTCGGGATAAGATCGATCGTGATTTGAAGTTGATCGCAGAGCTCTGAATCACACTCACTCATATTCTCGATACCCATATTCATGCCGATCATATCACTTGATCGGGGCTCCTCAGAGAAAAAACTGGAGCCAAAATCGCGATGTGAGAATGAGCTCATATAGCCAAGCCGGATATGATGCTCGCAGATTGAGAGATATTTTCAGTCGGAGATATCAAAGTGAGAGCAATATCAACACCATGACATACTGACGGATGTACGAGTTACTTCATCTGAGATATGCTGTTCACGGGTGATACTCTTCTCATCCGAAAGACTGGACGGACGGATTTCCAGTGAGGATCTGCGGAGCAACTCTATGACTCGATCCAAAATAAGATCTATGTACTACCTAACAGTACAAAAATCTATTCAGGACATGACTATACGGGACAGACAATGAGTACAATATGAGAAGAAAAATCATACAACACCCGAATCAAGAATACTACTACACTTGTAGAATTCATAGATACTATGCAAGCCGTCAATCTCGATTATCCGAAATATATCGATATCGCACTCACAGCAAATATGCAACTTGGAATCTATAATAATCAAAAATAAACCAAAAAATTATGAATCAAATCACTCTCTATACCAAGAACAATTGCCCGTTCTGCATCCTCGCGAAGAATCTACTCAACTCTCTAGATCTCACATATGATGAGATAGATATTACATCGACTCCCTGACTCATCATGGATCTCGTGAAAAAATCGGGAATGCGAACTGTTCCACAGATATTCGTTTGAGATAGATGTCTCGGTGGGTATGATGCGATTCTAGCACTTCATAAAAATGGTGAACTCACGAAAGTGATTGGCCTCTAAGAAAATTCCTCGCAGTATATTTTCTTGTATCCTCTTTTCGTGAGTTTTTCTCGATACTCTCCTACCATGTGAGGATTGCCACAGAGATACCACTCGGTGTCTAGAGATGCGGTAATCGTATCGGCATCCACTCTTCAGAACGCATATCATGCGACTTGCTCCCGTGTTATATGGATATGGAGATCGATTCACTCAATTTTTTTGAGCTCATCCACATAAAATAGATCAGCCTCGGTTGCAACAGTGAAGTAGAGAGACAGATATTGTTCTCGTCATTGCGAGGCACGATGCAATTCTGTTTTCGAAACCTGGATCGCCATGCTTCATTTCATTCCAGTCTTTATCGCTCGTGATGACGGAGTTAATGAGGTGATCATATTATAGATTGGTGCAAGTCATGTCCCAGTCGCGATAAATATCTTTGGATTTTTACTATCTTGTAGTTTGAAGCTACCAAAAACTCACTTGATACGAATATCAGAACTCGCAGTAATATATTTGAGTATCTCTGAACCTCGCCCCTTCTCGTCGAGCTTGATAAGGAATGTGAACCTATTATGATTGTGTCTTACTATAGAGTATTGCCTCGTGAACTCTCACTCGTTATCCATCCACACGAATGTGACAAATTGTCATTTTTTTGATATAAAATCCTGAGTTGTCTCTATGATGAGCTCGATAGTAGTTGGATTGAGCAGCTCCATAGTGATAACTCTGCCTCCATATGTTAGTTGTGGTTGAGGTCCATCATACACAACAAAATCAGACTTGCTAACACCACATACTGGACATCTCCAATCATCTGGAATATCCGTGAATTCTGTACCAGGAGATATACCACTATCCATATCTCAGAAAACTGGATCATAAATGAATCCACATGGAACGCAGAGCCATTGTTGTCAGATTTGATATTTTATTTTTTCTACTTTAAATAATTTTATCCCATTCCATTCCAGGGTTTTTCCAAGAAAATATATTATAAGTATAGAGAGTTGTATGAGAATATCAATATTTGTATACCATATAGTTTGAGGATTTTTGTACCAAGAAATCAGGATAATATGTAATATTGTAAATATTACTATCCCATATGCGAGTCTATGCAAAAGCTTCCAATTCTTTCAAAGTTTTCGCATTGCCCATCTATTTGAAGTAAAAAGAAGAGGCATTGTAATGACAAAAGCAATAAATCATACTCAAAAATACATTACATGACCATCTTGCCACCAGAATGATGTATCAGTTACGAAAGATGGATATTGAATTATATATCCTCATCCATGTATAAATGCAAGCGATCCCATTAATATACCAAGTTCTTTACGAAGAGGCATTATAACATTAGCTATTTGTAGTCAAAAGACCCGAGAAAGTATTGGAAGAAATAAGATAATGAATAACACATTTCTCGCTTGTTCTCCTGTTGCTTTGACATAATCAGAGAAAATTATAAGAAAAAGCGAGCAAAAAGAAATAAATATGAGAAAATAACCGATATATTTTCGGTTATTTTTGATTATATTTTCGATAGGTAAAAGGTACTTGTTGATTATATGGATCATACTGGGTTATTAAAGTATCAATGAGTATATGGTATGAGTTTAGTTTCAATTAAAGTTACTTCAGATACATTTTTTTGTTTGCTATATGCTCATCATTGCTACGTCCATAATGTATCTGTCAATCACTCCCGTGAAGATAATAATAGTATGGAGATGTCTCAGGATTGAGAGCTGCAGTCCATGCAGATACAGGCACATTGGCTATTGGAGTCGGTGGATATCATAGCTTATTCCTTGTGTTATATGGATTTTTGGCTTGGATAATATTCCCGATAAAACTAGGAGTACATTGTTTCTGAGTTTTGGCATATCCATAACAGACCGTCGCATCAGCTCACATCGCGATTCATTCAGCAACTCTCTTTGCGAGAATACCAGCCACAATTGGCTGATTGGTTCTGTCACGTTCTTCACGCTCGACGATCGATGCGAGTATGAGTGCCTCGTACGCTTCTTTGGATTTTAGTGTTGTATAGGATTTGCCTATTTTTTTATCGAACTCTCTCAGCATCACACGTATTGCATCATCCAGAGTTGCATCTTGTCTGAGCCGATATGTATCAGGATAGAGAAATCCCTCTAGGCTCGATACTCCTGATAAGAATGCAAAATCTGACTGGTATGTCGAGAAATTAATACGAGACACTTCGAGAAAATCCCCAATCGAACCAATTCCCTTACTCGCAAGATATGTATCAATATCATAAGAACTCCATCATGGCAAAATAGTGATTGTCTGATCGATATAGAGTGGAGTCTTGATGGTCTTGGTAACGAACTCTGTTACGGTTATTGCCGCCAGAGTTTCATAAGTCCCTGCATTGATAACTATACTTGATGGTGCAAAAAAACGAATCCAAAGACGATATCTCCATGGAGAAATACCGAACCCGAGATTTGAGTTGAGTGTAGAGATCGTATATCAACGATCTATGATATATTTCCCAGCAGGTACAAGGGTCAAGCCAACACTCCACACAAGGTAAGTGAATATCATGAATAACAATACCACAATAAATACAAAATACTGGAGTGAACGAGACTGACTATTTTGATGATCTATTCTATTTGATAGAGGTCGACGATTGTGTTGAGACATTTAGTAGTATATTATTTACCGGTTCCTGTAAGATTCTGGATTTTTTGGGTTGCATCGATTATACCAGTATATGCATTTTCTACGGCTTTTGCCGTATCTTTTACTTGTTCTACTTTTGTATCTACAGTACTATTTAGTGTATCATAGCTAGTCTTGGTATTCTCTATATATGGTGTTGTAGTATTTTTTATTTTTTCGAATAGCGATTCCAATGAGTCAGATCCAGATGCGAAGTTGAGAGATTCATCTTTGATATTGCGTATTTTTGCATTGAGTTCTCAATTTCAGTATTGGTCAGCGATATTTGGCGCCACAAAAATCATGAAAACATACGATAATATGATCACAGCGATGAGTCCAATGAGTTGAGAAAACATAAAATAGTAAGTTAGCTGGTTGGCAATAATATGCTGGAAAATAGGTAATGGATTGTCTAGCTAGTTGCCAATCGTTTTCCTATTAGTCTATATTATCCCATCAGATCTTCAATAGTCTTAGCACTCTGGATCTCAGCATCAATTTGTGCAATATCTAGCTCATTGATTCATTTTTTATTTTTATTGTTTATCATTGTGGTATCTAATTTGTCACCGTTTTTGATGAATTTATTGAAAAACTTGTACCCATGTTCACTTGTGAGCAACTCTGATGCCATAGTATTGATCTCAGCACTTAACTGAGAGTGAAGACCACAGAATAAGCAAGTCACATGGATATCGATACCCCTTGAGCTCATACCAGTTATATTGAGCTGATCTACATTGGTCTTGCCATTGCATTCTGGACATACGTAGTTAGCTATGACTGATTCGATGATGTTTTTGAGAAAGATGTATGGCATATATGAAGTAGTTACGTATTTATGCGATGATTCTTTGTATTCGCTTGACTGATTCATCTCGACCGAGGATATATGCAAGTTCAAACGCTCCAGGTGAGAACTCTTCTCCTGAGAGTGCGACTCTGAGTGGCCAAAGGATTTGTCAGTTTTTCAGTCCTGAAGAAGCGATAGCTCAGAGTATATTTACCTTGAGAGTATCGAGAGTAGTATAGTCGGCTGAGATTAATAGTGGGAGAACAAATCTCAATGCCTCGATTCATTGTTCTACTGTTTCGATTTTCATCTTTACATTGACCATGAGATCAGTTCGTACTCATGCATCTCCATAGAGACAGCTCGTAAGTGGAATGAATTCTTCGAACCGCTTCATACGAGTCTGGAGCTCAGTAATGATGCGAGTATTATAGTTATAATCTCTTGGTGAGAAGATATGACTGTAAAAGTCTGGTTCATATTCTTCGAGATATTTTGCTACTCTAGCATGCAATTCGCCGATTTCCATACGTTTTATATATTCTCCATTCATCCAGTCGAGCTTGATAGGATCGAGAACAGCTCATGATTTATGGATATCTTTGATCTCGAATTGCTCGATCATCTCATCCATAGTCATGATCTCATTGTCATTGCCAGAGTGCCAACCGAGCAATGAGAGAAAATTCAGAAGTGCTTCAGTCAAATATCACTTTTTGAGATATTCAGATACTGAGACGTCACCCATTCTTTTCGAGAGTTTTTTACCATCTGCACCGAGTACATTGGGAAGATGGGCATATTCAGGAAGAGTGATATTGAGTGCTCTAGCGACGAGAACTTGCTTGGGAATCGAGCTAATCCATTCCTCACCTCGCATCACATGAGTTATCGCCATGAGATGATCATCGATCACGATAGCACCATGATAGGTAGGATATCCATCTGATTTGAGGAGTACTTGATCTTCTACCTCGTTCGTATTGAACTCAATACGACCTCGGATCGTATCATTGAAGACAAGGATTTCATTTTTTGGTACCTTGAGTCGTATGGTGTATTTCTCTCCTTCGGCTATCTTGATTTTTGACTCTTCGATAGGGAGATGTCGACAGTATCCATCATAGCGAGGTGGCAACTTGAGCTCTTCTTGCTCAGTACGTAGAGATGTCAGTCGATCAGATGTACAGAAACAATAATATGCAGTACCATCGTCGCAAAGCTGGTGAAGACGAGGAGCATATATATAGAGTCGCTCGCTCTGTATATATGGTCAATATCCACCGTCATGATGTGGTCCCTCATCCGGACGCATACCGACGATAGTGAGTGTATTGATGATCTTGTCTACTGCATCCTCGATTAGACGTGTACGGTCAGTATCCTCAATTCGTACGATGAACTGTCACTCATTGTGTCTCGCCCACAAGTACGCATATAGAGCAGTACGCAGGTTACCGATATGGAGATATCCCGTTGGAGATGGAGCGAGTCTCGTACGTACAATCATAGTTTTTTGAGTGAAATTACACTATATAATATATCAAAAAATGACAAAAAAGCAAGAAACCATCACGATAAAATCACTTAAAAGGACTTGTATCATTCTGCAAACCCTCTATACTCTAGCTATATTTTAATTATACTATTTCTTGAGACTTTCTTATCAGATACCACTCATCACTTGACTTGCCATTATAGCAACTATTGTTGTCAATATTTTGGCTTTCCAATATTTTATGGGGATACTATTCGTCGCGTATACTAACGAGATACAATCAAATGAGCAGAGAGGTATCTTATCACCAGAGAAGCTCAATGCTGTACTTGATGTCAGCACCCTTTCAACTGCCAAACAAGACGAATACAAAGAAGTAGTCAATGAACTCTCGACTATATCGAATTCGCTAAAAAATATCAGCGACAATCCTGAACTCTATATCCAATGATGAAGTGGTTCCATAAATGCGACAGATTGAGGGTATTCGTTCCTCGTCTCTTGAGATAGTACAGCGAAGCAACCATTTGCCAATATCATATCTTTTTTTGCTAATCCGACTCCATGGAACAAGGACACACCAGAATGGAGACTCATCATTGCTCTCCTCTATCGACTGATGCTCACTAATCTGGTCGTTCTTATCGTAATTTTGGGTATTTATTTCCTCTGGATTCGTCGAGTTTTTATCCCTATCAACCTCATAATCGATCGGCTCAATGTCTATATAGATAGTTCTAGAGTCCAGAAGATCCCATACCAGAGAGAGGACGAATTCGCTCCACTCGTCTCTACTATCAACAACCTCTACAAGTCATTGAGTGTACAACAAAAAATAAGGTCCAATTTTCTCTCAGATATATCTCATGAAATACGTACTCCTATAACAGCTGTAAGATGCTATCTTGAGGCAATCGAGGATGGTATGATGCAACTCGATACCAAGACAGTACCACTCCTCCAAACAGAGCTCACGAGACTAACGAGCATTACTGAGCAAATTATGGAATATGAGAACCTCACTCATCACTACAGCGATGATATACATGTAGAACGATTCTCCATCAAGCAACAGATCGAATCAATCATCCATGAGTATACACCTCAGATAGAGAAAACTGGGCAACAAATACAGATAATAAAGGATAAAGATGTATTCATACGTATGGATAGGAATATGTTCATACAGATTCTACACAATATATTCTCGAATTTTATCAAATACGCAGGCAACGATACAATTTTACTCTGTCGATACACTCATGAAAAAGATACTATCAAGATAGCGTTCTCAGACAATGGTGTCGGTATACCTATGGATGAGATATCACTCGTGAAGGAGAAGTTCTATCGTGTAAATAAGTCGAGAACTCGTGATGTGAATATGAGTATGGGTATCGGTCTCTCGATCATCGATCATATCGTCCGTATCCATGATGGATCACTAGAGATCGAGAATAATATACCAAAATGACTCTCTATCATTATGAAGATGATGAGATAATTAGAATACAATCACGAACTCTCCCTTCACCTTACCCTCTCACTTAAAATACTCGACTAATTCATGGATTGTTCCTCGCTTGAACTCTTCGAATTTTTTTGTGATCTCGCGACCGATGACTATCTGAGTATCAGCTCCAAAATAAGTCTCAAACTCAGCAAGTGTCCGCTCAATACGATGTACTGACTCATAGACGACTACGGTATATTCTTTGTTCTGCAGGGAGTTTAGCATTGTCTGTCTCCCCTTCTTGACTGGGAGGAATCCGAGATAGAGATACTGATGACAGTCGAATCCACTCGAGACAATTGCCGAGAGTACGGCAGATGCTCCTGGAATGGGAGTCACGGTCACACCTGCTTCGATCGCCTTTTTGATGAGGATGAATCATGGATCTGATATCCCAGGAGTTCACGCATCCGACACGAGTGCAACATGTTTGCCCGCTTGCAATAACTCAATTATTTTTTCTACTTTACTGAACCCAGAGTGCGAATGGAATGACATGAGTCGTCCTCCATTCTCTATATCGTAGTGTACGAGAAGTTGTCATGTCATACGAGTATCTTCGCAGGCTATATAGTCAGCTTCTTTGAGGATCCTGAGTGCTCTGAGGGTGATATCCTCTAGATTGCCGATGGGTGTAGAGACGATTGAGAGCATCTATTGTTTTTGGGAGATTATTTTTGGATTGAGTATTTGTCATCCTGAGGCACTGATGATCTGTCTGAAAAATAAGAACAGATTCTTCTTATCGTCATAATAATTAAAGGGAAAGTTTTAAGCAAACTTTCCCAATAACATATCTATATACCCAATTTGTCTCTGATTACATTCAGTTCATATACAACTTGTTGATTCTTTTTCATGACTTCTTCGAGCTTCTTCACTGAGTACATGACGGCCGTATGATTGCGACCTGAGAATATATTCCCAATACGCTCATAGGTATAGTGGAGCTTGTTCTTGAGGAGATACATCGCAACCTGTCGTGGGATCATATTTTCCTTTTTGCGATCCTCAGAGAGGAGTGCTCGTATCTCGATACCAAAGTGTCCTGAAACGGCTTGGATGAGATCCTCATAGCTACAGTGGCTCGATCTGATGCTCTTCGAAGTAGTCATCGATGGAGTGAGAGGCCGGATAGAGAGCTTCGAGAGGCGCATAGCTATGTTCTCGATGGTTGGAGGTGTACCTCGCAGGTCATACTCGGCGATTATCTGATTGAGTATTCACTCAATCTCACGGACATTAGTTGTGACATTCTCAGCGATGAACTCTGCGACATTCTGTGGAAGTAGGAATTCTCGGGCTCGTGCCTTTTCTCCTATGATCGCAAGTCGTGTCTCATAGTCAGGTTCACTGACATCCACTGTGATACCCCATTCAAACCGACTCTGTAGTCTTGCCTCGAGCTCAGTGAGCTCGCGGGGTGGACGATCTCCAGAGAGGATAATCTGCTTCCCTGCCTCGTAGAGGATGTTGAATATATTATAGAGTTCTTCTTGAGTTTGTTTTTTTCAGGCAAGAAACTGTACATCATCAAGGACAAGGACATCGATCTGGCGATATCTCTCACGGAGTTTGTCTACTGATCGTCACTTGATACTCGCAACATAATCGGTGAGGAACTTATCAGCAGTAGTATAGACAACTCTGAGATCTTTTTGCTTGGATCTAATCGTATTAGCTATACCCTGAAGAAGATGCGTCTTACCGAGTCCAACATTGCCATAGATGTAGAGCGGATTGTATGATGATCCTGGGCGGCGAGCCACAGCATCACACGCAGCATGAGCCAGTTGAGTATTGGGACCAACTATAAAATTATCAAGCTGATATCTCTCAGAAATGAGACGACTATTGACTCCATCTACTATTTCGACTCCATATACGGATTCATTTTTAGTTTTTTTCTCAGAGAGTCTCTGTATATCACGACAGTCTATGACCTCATCAAGTGCTCGCATCTCTATACTGTTGTCTACGATGAAGTCTATCACCTCGATAGTAGGAAATATGCTCACTATGGCAGATTTGATTTCTGAGTAGAATTTTTTCGAGAGGTTGTCTTGGTGAAAAGATGATATTACTCCAATTGTCACACTCAGCTCTGTACTCGCCATCAGTGAAAATCGCTTGAAATAAGTAAGAAAATCTTGTTTTCTGATATCTCTCGACATAATTTCCACGGATTTCTCTAAATGGATGAAGGTAAAATTCATACATCCTTTTTATTCAAAAAAATATCAAAGTCAAAAGAAAAAAATCACTTGACAAAGCCTATTGTATACCATTTTTGGTCATGAATAGAAAGTGTTGTTCTATGCATATAGTTCGCTAAAAAACAAGACTATATATCTAAATAAAAAGTAAATTTGTGTATGAGTGAAAAAAAGTTTTGCACAAAAAAATAACAAAAAATATCTCTCCCAATTTCTTGGGAAAGACATATTAATTCTCGTTTGGGAATTATTTGATTTCTTTGAGACGAGCAGCTTTTCCAGTGAGCTCTCGGATGAATTTGATATTTTTTCGGCGAACTTTGAATTTGCGGAGAATATCGATCTTGGTAATAGTAGGAGCATTTACTGGTATGAGTCGCTCGATACCGACACCATCTACATCCGATCTGATCGTGAGTACACGATCGAATATTGTTGATCCTCTCATAGATATGATGAGTCCACGGAATTTTTGAGTACGCTCCTTGTCACCTTCTCGGATTATCTGATGGACCTCTACCTCCATACCTGTCTCATAGACAAATACAGTATCTTTTGGCTCAACAATAGTACTCTTTTGTATAGCGGCAACGAGTGCGACATCTGACATATATAGGATTGGGTTACGAGTTGTATGAGGGATTCATTGATAGTAGTATCTACCCTTTTTTCAAGCGTAATATATGAAAATGTAAAAATAATGCAAGTTTTTTCGAGATAATTTGCAAAAAAAGCTTTTTTCTCTACTATGTATATTGATTTTGGTTCCTCAAATGCAATTAGATTAATTCTCTGAGTTTTCTATTCATTTTGATTTTCCTGAGTTCTATTTTCTCATATCAATTGATCTATGGCATTTTTCTTTCTCATAGAAAATATCTATCCAGAAATATTCATCCTCATAACCATTGTCATAGTACTTGCACTATTCTGGTGAACGGATCTCTATGAGTGGCTAAGGAGAATCTGGTTAGCAATCTCCACTATCTGACGATCACGCAAATCTGTAGAACTCCCTGTTGTAATAATATCGAGCCAAAAAGCAGAAATAGAGTCAAGTGATACACAAAAATGAGGCGTAGTAGGATCGCAAATACAAGATCTAATCACAGAGAAAATCTATACATCAAATCTCGAAACACTCATCAGTCTCGTATCGAGTTCTCGCACTCTCATTGCTCGAGGTATGACGACCGAGGCACAGGTACTCATCATCCAATGACTCTCTCTAGACAAACATCACCGTGATCTCAATCTCCTACTTGCAACAATATACGAACAAGATTGACACTATGAAAAAGCTGAGTATATATACAAGGATATGGTCACACTAAGGCCTGATGATGTAGAGATCCTCGAGAAGCTCGCGAATGTTCTCATCATAGAGAAGAAATATGTAATCGCGAGTGAAATATACAAAAAAATCCACGCATCGACCGGCAATACTGAGACAACACTCTATATGCTCACTCATATATCCAATACTCTCGGTGATGCTGAGTCAACAATGATCTACGCCAAGCAATATGTCCTGCAATGGCCCAAGAATCCTGAAATCATTGCTCTTCTCGCGAATGTACAGGTAATCCTCTGACTCAGACGAGACGCCATCGAAACATACAAAAATCTCAAAAATCTCACTCCATACTCCAGTGAGATTACAGAGACTTTACAAAAACTTTTGATCGAAGAAGAACTCGCGAATAATTTTGGCAGCAAAATCGCCTAATTCTGTGACAACAAAAATAGTATCTAACTCCCCTCTCATTGTCTCTCACTACCCCCCCACATAGCATAGACGCCGAGCGCTGAGTTCTCGGATCACTTCTCATCGACAAGGATGGTATCATCCATGTGGCAAATCTTTTGACTCGAGATGATTTCTATGATCCAGCTCATAGTATTGTCTATGAGGCAATCATCGATCTTTACGCTCGCAATCGCCCAATTGACTCGATCACGGTACGCGAAGTTATCGATGACCAGAAAAAACTCGAATCTATAGGAGGTAATATATTTCTTGCGAGTCTCATGGAAGCGGTCTTCACCAGTACCAACATATTCCAGTATGCTCAGATCGTGAAAAATAAATCCATTCTCCGCAAACTGATCCGAGCGGGTAATGAGATCATCATGAATTGATATGATGAGGCTACAGAGACAACAGAGCTCCTTGAGAAAGCTGAAAAGTCACTCTTCGGTGTAACTCAGACGTTCATCCAGAACAAGCTCGTCCCAATCCGTGATATTCTCAATGCAAGATACGAGGAATTCGCAGCAATCCATGCTGATCCTGAGCTCGTCGATCGTCATACGATCTCAACCTGATATCCGAGTTTTGATGCAAAATTGGGCGGATTCAAGCGAGGAGATCTCATCATCCTCGCGGCTCGTCCGAGTATGGGAAAGACAGCTATGGCGCTGAATTTTGCCCAGAATGTAGCGAAGAAATGACGCAATGTTGCTATATTCTCACTCGAAATGTCGAAAGAACAACTCACCGATCGTCTCATCGCAGCAGCTATGGCTGTAGACAGCTGGAAACTACAGAAGTGAAAACTCTCAGAAGATGAGTTCTCTCGTATGGGCGATGCACTCGAGACGCTCTCCAGGTCCAAAATATATCTCGATGACTCTCCAGCCTGAGAGTGACTCCTCTCGATCAAATCAAAAGCTCGCAGACTCAAAATGGAATCATGACTCGACCTCATCATCATCGACTATCTCCAACTCATGTCATCAGGTAACTCGATGAACCGTGTACAAGAGGTCTCTGATATATCGAGAGGACTCAAGTCACTGGCTCGAGAGCTCGATGTACCGATCGTGGCACTCTCTCAGCTCTCTCGTGCTGTCGAGGCTCGTCCAGATAAGCGTCCCGTGATGTCTGACCTACGTGAGTCAGGATCGATCGAGCAAGATGCAGATATAGTAGCTATGCTCTACCGTGATGACTACTACAACGAGTTCTCAGAGGTACCTGGAATAACCAATGTGATGATCCGCAAAAATCGAAATGGGCCAACAGGACAAGTTGACCTCAAGTTCGAGAAATCTCAGCAAAAATTCTATGAGCTCGAAAGATCCAAGACCGGGGAAAGAGTATATGAGTGAGAACCCGCAGGATGATACTAAAAAAATCTCTCCCGAATATTCGGGAGAGATTTTTTAACTGTATTAGAGACTAGAATCCTGGAGGAGGAGTAGTTGCTATACGTGGATCGAGTTCGATGATCAGAGAGTATGCATCGAGAGAGTTATCACGGAATGCGAGATTTGATGAAACGAGCTTGTTATAGGATCTGAAGTAGTTGAAGTCGTAGCGGATTGCCTGAACATAAGAACAGCTCGTCTCACCATAGACACACGTTCCACTTGCTCATTGTATTGCTCCTCAGATGGTATTGCGAGAGATGAGAGTACCGTGAATATAGAGTTGAGCCTCGGGAAGAGATGTGATCTTCACAGTATTGTCATTGTAGAGTGTAGACTTATCATCACCACTGTAGAGTGTTCACTCGGTGAATATCGAACTCTCTATTTTCTTCACAGTTCACTTGATGATGATATTGCCTCCGACTCCTGCATCATTTTTGAGTACTATGATCCCTTTAGGACGTGCATATAGAGTACTGATATCTGTATCGATGATGAGATCTCCACCTATAATAATGAGAGAGTCTATCGTAGCTGTAGGGAAATCACTAGGTCTGTACGTCAGAGTATTCACTGTAGATCCAGTATTGATATAGAATAATTTGTTCGTAAGAGGTATTGCTGTCGTGAATGTAGCATTATAGAGACTTATTGGAATATTTCTCGTGAGGAGTGCAACTTTCTTTCGGATACTATTGAGAGTATCATTAAACAATGATGCGTTGAATCGTGAACCAAGTGTATAGTAGGTATCAAAGACCGTATTACTACCTATATTACCGAGTACCTTAACTCGTCCCTCGAACGCTGTAGATACTCCAGTACTCGTGATACTACCAATCAATGCTGTTCATGCTATGCCAAATGGTACCTTACCTACACCGTTGTTAATACCATATCCCACGAGTTTTTTATTGACAGGATCATACTTTACTCCTGATAGATCTATCTGACCTGCATTGACACTGTTCGCAGTTCCTATGACTGTCCACATATCGTTGGCTCGTCCACTTGCAGGAGCGATGATCTGAGCCCCAGGGCTGAATGTTGCCCATCCAACCGTCTCGAGATAGAATTGCCCTGTGAGGTTATTCATATCGAGAGCGGCTGTTGAACCAGCACGATCAAATGATACTGTACCACCATTGCCAACTGATGTATTGAAAAATGAGCCGAGTATATGAGCCAATCCGCTCGTCCCTGAGAATGGGAAGAAAGCAGCAGATGCAATACTGATCGTCGAGATAACAGCGAGTGAGATCATGAGAGAGCGAGAGACAGAGAGTAATGAGAACATAAGAGAGTTGTTTAGAAATAGATTTATTTTGCAATATGCAAGGGTCATAACCAGAATTAGTAGTTTTTACTACAGACAGTATGTGTTTGAACGCCACAATTACTTAATCATGCATACGAAGTAAATTGATCAAACTGAGTCCATCAAGAAGGACATCAAACTGTAGTTCCTCCACACTGTACAACTGTAGTCCACGCTTTATTGCTACCTGTTTGGCTCGCCCACTTATTTATAGATCTAATGTAGACGTCATTAACATATATAGAACCATTTACATCTTGTGGATTACTATTGAGATAGCCATATCCCTTTGTTACCATAGACCACCCTGATGTAAAATTTGTCTTGATACCCCAAAAATCATCACTTACTATAAATTTACTATTACTCGCTACCATAGCTCAATTAGCGGTAATGTCACCCATTACTTCGAGTTTGGCATTTGGAGTAGCGGTACCGATACCGATATTCCCTGCACCGCCGCCAGTCATATCAGTACCGTAGATGAGATTACCAATATTAAGCTGGTTAGATCATGTCGATAGAGGTAGAGCCATATAGTAGCCTATGGCGATATTATTATTTCCTGAAGTTAAGGCTCATCAGGCAAATGATCCTAGGGCAATATTTCAGATTCATGTTGTAATTGAGGATAAAGCATTAGTTCAAATTGCTACATTATCACTTCCTGTGATATTAGAACCAAGACTATATGATCCATATGCAATATTATAAGATCAATCCTTATTAAAAGCAAGTGCATTAGAACCCATACTAATATTTGCTATTCCTGACGTATTAGAACCTAAGCTATAAAAACCTACAGCAGAATTCTCTGTTCATGTAGTATTGCTATAAAGGCTTCATTCTCAAAATGCTGTATTAAAGATTCAAGAAGTATTAGAGCGGAGGCTATTTGATCCAATTGCCGTGTTAAGATATCCATCAGTATTAGAGAGGAGACTATCTACTCCGTAGGCCGTGTTACCAAATCAAGTAGTATTTGAAAAAAGTGCTCCACTAGAATTACAAGTATTATTATATCCTGTTCCAGGACATACCTGATTTTTCGATGTCCAGCTCGCGAGACCAGTTGCATCTGATGTGAGGACTTTATCCAATCATGGAGTACCTCCTGTGATCTTCACTTGTCCATTTACTT
>JACMPX010000043.1 GCA_014377245.1 Candidatus Altimarinota bacterium | reverse complement strand
ATGGTGCGTTTCACATAAGTATAAAAATGGATAGAGAATAAAAACTCCTCTTTTGGAGGAGTATCAATATACCGTTATACACGATCGATACATACCTCTCCAAAAAAGAAAGACGTATGATGATGTGATGAACGATATAGGGAGTTCATAGGTTGTTTATTTTTGAGACTTAATTTTGATGATAGCATCCTGATATCATCAGTTTCAGTTATGGAGAAATTTTGATATTCTTGCCATGGTTGTGGAACTCATTCAGGTCTGTTTTTCTATTTCAGTGTACGATATCTTCTGATCCAATAAAATAGCAACTTCGAAGCGCCGAGAAAATTCGATAATTTCGTTTTCGGATAAAAGATCTCGAAGAAAATGATATATAGAATCAGGATTATCAGTTGTTGCCAGATAGTTACTAATCTTCGTTGCTATTTTCTTGAGTTCCTTATTTTCCATATAACTTGAGATTATAAAATATGTTTTTGAAGTACTTTATATAACTAAAGTTTAAAGTCAAAAGATTTTTATGAATTTAAGTGATTGTGAAGTTTTCTTTCATGTAGTAATGTCACTCGTATGGTAATAGAGATGCGACTCAAATCATAATATAAAAATCCCATCAGTAATCCTGATAGGATAACAAAAAATATCTATTTATACTGCTACGATCGCATGTTCCTCTTGTACCATGAGCGCCCGCTTCGACCGACTCTGTTTCGCGAGTGATCTGTCCTGTGCTCTATAGAGGCTGATGGCCATAGGATCTACTCAGAATGACTCGAGAGCAAGTGCACGAGAGTGATAGGATGCGAGGGCATGAGGGCCCATGAGAGCGATGTCTGTAGTCATATTTGTATTTTTATAGGTTATAGATAGACTGATTTCTGAAAAACTTCGAGCTTTGCATACGATCTTATCAGTATCTGCTATGCATATTACAGATAATCTCGGAATTTCATTGTCAGAGAGCTTCTCGTTTTTGAAAAATCTAGAGTTTGTTATTACTAGTATAGTGTATCATATATTTTTGGTTGCGTCAATTTTTTCTCATGAATATATCCCTCCGTCTCTCGAACTACATCAGTCGATATGCTCCCTCTCGCAAGCGGGTGACGGCATATCTAGAGAAAAAGAATTGCCAAAATCCAGCACAACTCCTCGCAGACAATGGATATGATGAGTCACTGATGGTAGATATGTGGATGAGATCGTTCGTCTCACTCGGCAAAGGGAAACGAGAAATGAGTACCAAACTCATGAAAAAAGAATTCCCAAAAGAAATAATACTCGAGAAAATCGAGGCATTCGATACTGAGATCCATGATTGGGAATCCAATAAAACGAGCGTTATAAATCAGATCCAGACACTTGAGCAACGAGGTAAATCTCGGCGTATTATCTCTACTCTTCTCAATTCTCGCTATTCATATTTCCGAGATGAGATCACAGAATTATTGGTCGAGAAAAATGATACAAATAATCTCCAAAAAGAAGTGCAAAAGTATAGAAATCGATATAATACTGTTGACAAAAAAATCCGAGAAAAGATGATTGCCTCACTGCTGAGAAAATGATTTAGTTATACTGATATAAAAAAAGCTATTGCAGTAGATGATGAGTAAGGTATCATTGCGAGTTTTCCTAATTTTTCCAAATATGTTCATATGTTCATCTTGCTCTGAGACATCACCAAAATGGGTAGGTAAGTGCCCGAAATGTAGTGAGTGGAATACATACCACGAGTCAACCGTACAAAAATGAAAGAGTAAAATATGAGCATGAAAAGTACTCCAAGCGAAGTGAATCGATCCGCTCTCTCAAGCGAATAAGATGGAGAGATATCCGAGCTCATCGGGCGAGCTCGATGCAGTTCTCGGTGGTGGACTCTCTGCAGGATCTCTCGTACTCCTCTCTGGAGAACCAGGGATAGGGAAGTCTACTCTTGCCCTCCAGATGAGTGAGTGGTATGCGAGTCGTGATCAACAGGTACTCTATATATCTGGAGAGGAACATATCGGACAGATCAGTGCAAGAGCAGTCAGACTCGGTGTCAGCCACGGCAATATATCACTCCTCACGGAGTCAGATTGGGACTCCATATTTGTCACTATAGAGCGGTCAACTGCGAGTATCATCATCATTGACTCGCTCTCTGTACTCTCATCTTCCTCTATAGATGGATCCCCGGGGAGTATATCTCAGATCCGCATCATGACTGAGATGTGTATGCATATAGCCAAAAAAATGCAGAAATCTATCATCCTTATCGGACACGTGACCAAGGATGGATCTATCGGTGGTCCCAAGTCTCTCGAGCATCTTGTTGATGTGGTGCTATTTCTCGAATGAGTTCGTACGGAGAACTATCGTATATTGAGAGCCCTGAAGAATCGATTCGGCCCGACGGATAGTGTGGGATTGTTCCGTATGGAAGAGAAGTGACTCATTGATCTCCCGAATCCTGGTATGGAGTTCATCGACTCTGATGGATCTGTGCTCTCAGGTTCTGCTCTCACATTCACCATCGAGGGCAATAGACCTATCCTCATCGAGATAGAGGCCCTCACCACTCATACCAAGTTCGGATATCCCAAGAGATCGGCTCGTGGTCTCTCTCAGGGTAAGCTCGATCTCCTCATCGCGGTGATGAGCAAGTTCACGAGTGTGAAACTAGAAGACTATGATACCTATCTCAATATTGCTCGTGGTATCCAGGTATCTGAGCCAGGAGTAGACCTCGCGTGTATAGCTGCTATATCGAGTAGTAAGCGTGAAAAACCACTTGGGAAAACTATCTATCTCGGAGAAGTATCTCTTACTGGAGTAGTGAAGAATGTAATGCTCCTCGATCGTCGTCTCATGGAGGCTGCGAAACTCGGATTCACTCATGCAGTTATACCTGCGAGTTATGATGGTAAGATCCCGAAAGGAATGGAGTGTACCAAGATCAAAAATGTGAAAGAACTCCAATAATTCATCAAAAAAATCTCTTCTCTCGAGTATTCGGAGAAGAGATTTTTTAGGCTCAATAAGCTTTTTATGTAATTGGACTAGGCATCTTTTGTTACTTCTGGTTTCGCTGTTTTTGTTGCTGGTTTTTTCACAGGAGGATTCGCTGCTGTAGTTATGACAGTTTTTTTGGTTGTGGGTTTTTTCATAGAAACAATAGGCGTATCCGGGGTTTTTGTAATTGGTTTTTTCGAGATAGTTCCGTTGGAAGTAGGCGATGCTGACTTCACTGCCCGTGTGGCCGCTTTAGCAAATATGATTGCACGTGCTCTCTCAAGTACGGCTATCTCATCACTT
>JACMPX010000042.1 GCA_014377245.1 Candidatus Altimarinota bacterium | reverse complement strand
GATTTTTGGATTATTTTAGCAAATAAAAAGGGCAACCGAAGTCATCACTCATTATTCGCTAAAATAAACACTTCCCAACGACAATATATCGAAGAAAGGGCCGAGCAACTATTCAGTTGCCCTTGCTTAAGTATATATTGTCGAATTATTGGGAAATTCGATGAAGAAATGTTTATTTTAGCCCGAATATTCTATGGAATCCCTTCGTTTTAGCAAGCTCAGATATCTTTTTATATTTCTCATAGTTCACTTGGAGATATCGACTTTTTCTCTATACTATTCCTATGCCAAAAGTGAAACTCGAACATATCGATGCTCTCTCGAAAGGGAAGAAGTCAGGTATCAGACTCGGGAGTCGTGCCGTCCCACATCATCTCTACGTCTATGAGCGAGAGGAGTATGAGCGAGCTCTGAAGCGATGATATCTCATCGTCGACCAGTCAGATCGAGTCAATCTCGAGAATCTCTGGATGCTGGTGTGTGAGTCTCGAGATACCGAGTGTCTCATCCTCCACAAGGCTCATGATAGGGGAGTGATCACATCGGAATCACGAGAGATATTCTCCTGACTCCTCTCTGATGCCAAGGCGTATATGAAAAACCTCAATACCAAAAAATAGATTACAAATCAATGCATCACGGATAAGGTAGACAAAACTTGCTCAAATGTCACAAAAATTGATCATTCTCATAGCTAACCAGCCATAGACTAGATTTATCATAGTCGGATATATCCTCAAATTTCATCTCCAAAATATTGACAAAAATATAAAATAATATATTATGTTGAAGTAACTTTACTTTTTCATATATTTATCATGAACTCATTCAATCAGCATATACAAATAGCAAAGTTCAATGCCTATAAAGATCGTATAGAAAAACTCAAATCAAAGACTGGTACCAATTTTCATGAACTCATTGATACTATACCATCATGAACAAATCAAGTTCCTACCTCGGCTCTCATAAATCTCGGAGAAGATCAGATCATATCTCAGGAGTGGCTCTCAAAACAACCACCACTGGATGGATTCTTTGAGGAGGGTCAGCAGATCAATCCTGCTCTAAAAAAAATGGACGATACCAAGAGACAATGTTGGCTCGATAACGGGATATATAGATATAATGAACTCGGGTCTGACTGGATTCTCACTCAACTTGGTGCCAGTACTATTGCGTATGATGATATCATCCAACTCTACCATATAGCTCCAGGAGAAGAGAATGCAGAGATAATGAAAAATATGTGAGTAGTAGCTACTGGCTGGCGTGGTGGAGATGGTGGTCGTGTCGAGCGTGCAGTGTTCGCCTATCTACGGTCTCGTTCTGAGCTTGAGGGTGGTGGTATGCTCGCGGCTACACTCAATCCTGATAGTTCTGATGTCGACAATGACTGATTCGGATCGAGTGCTGGTATGGTTCCATTTGGTGTCATGGATAAAAAAGTTTCTGCGTAGTCACTTGGTTTCATTTGACTCTTTAGTTTCAGGTTTTTCATTTTTGTTAGGAGGTTTTGAGATGAGATATCCGCTTTGGCGGATTTTTATCTTTTTCATCTCTCAACTGTTAGGGCGAACTATGATGGACTCCCTGTGTACAAGGCAAGTTACGATTTTTTACTCCAGATTTGCATAGTATCAAAGAACTTCACGAGAGAGTATAAGTATACGATCTGACAAGAGCTCAAAAATGAAACTATATCTCTGATACTAGATATCTATCGAGCGAAATTCATCGAGAAACAAGAGATATATATTCCTCGAGAAGGACAGAGAAAGACTCGAGACTATTCGTCTCATGCTCAGATTGAGGAAAGATCTGAAACAGCTCACACTCGATGAATTCGTATCTCGGACTCCTCTTACATACTCAGAGCTATATACTCCGTAATAAGACTATGACTATCTTAGATGAG
>JACMPX010000041.1 GCA_014377245.1 Candidatus Altimarinota bacterium | reverse complement strand
TCACCGCTGAACGGCTGAGATTCGACTTCACTCATTCTGAGAAAATGACTCCTGAACAAATACAACAAGTAGAGGAATATGTGAATCAAGCTATCTCTTCAGGTCTCGCAGTGACCATATCGAACATGGACAAAAAAGAAGCTCAAGTAGCATGAGTTTCTGGGGCTTTCTGGGAAAAATATCCAGATATCGTAAAAGTATATTCCATGGTGGGAGCTGATGGTACTACATACTCCCGGGAGTTATGTGGTGGACCTCATGTCGAGAACTCTCTCGAAATGGGAAAATTCCGAATTGTGAAAGAAGAGTCATCATCAGCAGGGGTGCGGAGGATCAAGGCGGTGTTGGAGTAGTAAGTATTTTTATGCAAAATAAACCCCTCCCAAATACTCACGGGCGTCACTATAAGTCTTCTGGATGAGTGGACCGCACCTACGAGGTGATCGGTATAGCTCGACACTCAGAAACTCATGAAGATATGGTCGTATATCCTCCACTCTATATTCCAGAAGAAAATGATTGGATGAAGTGATATGAATTTGCTGTTCGACCACTCTTGATGTGGGATGCTATTGTAGAGTACAACTGAGTACAGATCCAGATTCACTTAGATTGGCTAGAGACTGTTTATAAATTATTTTTTTGCAATTTCAAGTATAACTGAGGAATCCCTTTTATTTGTAATTATGAGTAAAAAACTATCAAATTCACATAAGATGAGATTGAAAGAGATCCCTATGGTATGACAAAACAAAGAGAAATTTGATTTATAACCACAACCTAATATTTTATGATAACTTCTCTCTCCCGTATCCCATCACACACAACTGAGAAATCCAAATGTATTATTATGCTCCATGGGATATTATCTAATGAGGCAGATTTATTTGCTTTGGAGGCGAATTTCCCAAAGGAATACTCTGTATTCTCATTGAGGTGACCATTTGACCTTGGAGGTGGCAGATATGCTTGGTTTCCTGTAGATTTCTCTACTGGGAAGCCCGTGTATCAGACTATAGATGTCGAGCGAGGATATAAGAGTATCATAGCATATATTAGATAGATGATAGGGCAATATGGTATAGATCCAGAGCAAATATACCTTATGGGTTTCAGTCAAGGAGCGATCATGTCCTATTATGTACTATGGAGATCTCCAGAGCTAATCGGTGGGATTATCGCACTCTCTGGTCGTCTACTCACAGAGATCGATGTATCGAATATAGATCTCCGAAAATATAATAAAAAAAGGGTATTCATCGGACATGGGACGGAGGATAGAGTGATACCTTTTGCTGCGAGTGAGCTGACAAGTGGATTCGTCCGAGATATCGGACTCTTGCCGACCCTGATATACTATCCGATAGGGCATACTATCACACAGGCTGAGATCGCTGACATAGTTGATTGGTTATAGTCATACTATGACAAGTCCTTTTTCCCTATACAGACAAAGTATTCTTCAAAACTTCGCTCGCGACAGGCTTTTGGCTTAAATCGGTTTACTTTGATGAAATTTTCCTTGAGTGGTCACATGAGATCATTTATATCTTCGCCTACAAATACTTTCAACACGAGATTGCCTCACTTTTTCAAAAATACCCGAGCAACATCGAGGATCGCTAGATTGAGCTCTACAGATCGATACTGATCTACACCACTCATCCCAGTGGTCGATGGGGCGATATCTGAGGTAATGAGGTCGAATTGTCAGATAGAGAGTCAGTCTAGGTAGATTCGGATTTTCTCATACTCGAATATATCCTCTTGGAGGAGGTAGATATTGGGACGACCGAAGTTGGGATCAATCTTCGTGATGTCGATACCGACTACTTTATGATCGAGGTCGATGATTTTCGAGATTACCTGTAGAAAACTGCCTGGTGCAGCTGCTATATCGAGAACATTCATCTCAGGTTGGATGACATTATATTTCTCTTGGATTTCGAGGAGTTTGAATGCACTGCGAGCTCGATATCCGAGTTTTTTAGCTTTTTCGAAGTAGGAATCCTGTACAATGAATTGTTTGGTCATGATTTGTTGACAGATAGATAAATCTCGATACACTAAATACGAATAATCTGCTTGTATCCTAGTCTTTTTGCATGGAAAATCAACCCCAAAAATGAACATACCTCCTGATGGACCTTGAGATGACAGGTTTGAACCCTTTTCAGCATGGAGTCATCGAGGTAGGTATGATGGTGCTCAATATTCAGTTTGAGACCATCGGTGAGTTTCTTATTGACCTCTGTCCTCCTGAGGATATAGTTATTGATAGGTCATCACTTGAGTACAATGGATTTACTTTGGATCGTATTGCCGCATGACGATCGTATGAGGAGTTCTGTGATATGTTCACATGATTTTATGCAACATACTTCACTCCTGAGCACAAGCCGATTATCGTCTGACAGTATATAACTGCTGATATAGTATTTTTATCGAGTATCTTCGATCGTTCTCGTCGTAGTATTCTCATGGATTCACTCGGCAATGATATCATCGATACCAAGTCAATAGCCAACCAAGCTAATGCTATTGCCAGATATAATAATATACCACTGCCTTTTCAGAGTACGAGTCTCTCAAAGCCTGGATGACTCACTGATAAATTCGGTATAAGTGGCTATGAAGCACATACTGCTAAGGGTGATATGCTCGCTACACGCGAAGTTCTTCTCAAATTTTTACATTTCAAAAAATAATATATGGTATACCCAAACAAGTGGAATCTTTCCCACTACTTTTATACTGGACTCGAAGACCCAAAAATCACAATGGATATTGCAAATATTCTTCCGCTTGTAGATAATTTCGCAAAAAAGTATGAACATATTTTTCATACTTTTACAACAACAACTCAAATATTGTGATTTTATAATGATTATACAATCATGTCACATGATATGGCTACCCCGAGCTATTATCTATTCTACAGATCCTCTCTCGATACTCAGGACCTCGCAGTGACCAAGCGTATGGGTGAGATAGACTATATCTATACTGAGGCGTCAAATCGTCTCCTCTTTGTGGCACAAGGATGGAAAAAAATCTGATACAATCAGATCATCACGTGGGCAAATGATCCAGCACTCTCAAGATACAAAAATGATCTCATATCAACATCTGATAGTATACGATATATTCTTTTAGAAGCCGAAGAAAAAGTCCTCAATCTCAAATCTCGACCTCTAGGGCTCGCGAACTCTCTCCATGACGAACTCACGGGCTCATATGAGTTCACGATGATGATCAACGATGAGGAGAAAAAACTAACAGAAGAAGAGGTCAGGAGCTATCGCCAGCATATTGATCGTAATATACGAAAAGAATCATATCATTCACTTCGTCGAATATATAACTCCAAGCAAACTCAGATATCTCTTGGTAATATCTATACGAGTATCGTCAAAGACTGGAGCTCCGAAATCACGATGCGATGATATCCAGATACTGTGATGGTACAACGCAATATATCAGAGGAAATGGACGATGCGGTCGTCGATATGCTCCTCTCAGAGGTAGAAAAAGCATACCCACTGTACCAGAGATATTTGAAAATAAAAGCAAAAATGCTCTGACTTGAGAATATTTTTGCTGTTTATGACGTTGGTGCTCCACTCGGTATTGTTGATAAGGATTTCACATTTGACGAGGCGTATGATCTCCATTTGAGTGTGATGAAGGATTTTGACGCAGAGTTCTATGACTACTCACTCAAGATGATACAAGAAGAACGTATAGATGTATTCCCGAGAGCAGGGAAACGAGGCTGAGCATACGCATCATATCGTAAATGAGAAGAGTCATTCGTGCTCCTCAACTTCACTGGTAAACTCAGAGACGTCTCTACTATTTCACATGAGCTCGGACATGCTATCCATGGCTATCTCTCTCAGTGACAAGAGGCTCCTGTTTATGACTCAGCTCTCTCGATGGCAGAGACGGCTTCAATTTTCTCTGAGATGCTCTTGGGTGAAAAGGTAAAATCCCTCGTCACACCTGAAGAATACAGAGAGTATCTCAATGAGCGACTCGGAGATATATTCTCGACAATTTTTCGTCAGGTGCAATATGTCGCGTTCGAACGTGACGTACATACTCAGATACATAGTGGATCTGAGCTCACATATAAGGATCTCAATATACTTTGGAGATTACATCAAGATAAGCTCTATGGTGGAGTAGTTGTCTATGATATCGATGCAGAGAGCGAGAGTGGATGGTCTATGATACCTCATATATTCCATACGCCATTTTATTGTTATGCTTACGCATTTGGTAATTTGCTCACATTTGCTCTCTATAATAAGGTACAAGAGGGGTCCCTCTCAGTAGAGGACTACAAGGATATCCTTCGCTCTGGTGGATCTGAGCGTCCACGCGACCTCCTCAGTCGCTATGGTATAGATATTGCATCACCAGAGTTCTATCAGTCAGGACTACGAGAAGTAGAGAAAATGGTAGAGGAGTTTGAGAAATTGGCGTAATATTACTTAACTGTATTGTTTATGACAAAATTCCTTATTATTTCTAGTATTTTTCTCTCCATAGGAACTCTTGGATTTTTTGGTCTCAATTATTATGAAAATACTAATAATTGTACTTTTGAGTATGTAGCTATTGATACACAAATATTATGTATTTCCAATTATAAGCGTGATCTTGAAGATTTTGGGATTAAAAAACCTCTTATTCTTCTCTATCCTACTTCAGATACTCTAATAAATGTGACTCTCAAATATGCACCAGGATTCTCAGCAACCTATCCAGAATACAGCTCCGAAAAACAGGGTTGGTCAGTACAGGCCCACAGTGATGGAACTCTCAAGAATTTTTCATCTAATCAAGATACCTATGGACTTTTTTGGGAAGGGAATCCCTGATCCACTATATATGATCTCTCAAAATCATTTGTTATAAAATGATCAGAACTTAGGAATTTTCTCTATAATAAGCTCACAGAAATAGGACTCAATACTAAAGAAAAGAGTGATTTTATCATGTATTGGTACCCCAAACTTCAACAATATTCTTACATCCAAATTACTTTCGCAGGAAAAGACTATACAGATACAGCAAAACTCAATATTACTCCAACACCTGATTCTCTTCTTCGGGTATTTATGGTTGCAAAACTACTGAGTGAATACAAGGAGATTCCAGAACAAAAACTCAGTAAATTCGAAAGAAAGTGATTCTCAGTTGTAGAATGGGGAGGAACAATAGTTCAATAATCTATAATTCTATGCCTCTCATCCAATCCCCTCTCGCATTCACGCTTCCATGGTATGATACTGGCATCCCTTCAGGATACTGGCAAACTAGCGTTGTTCCATGAGGTAAAATACTCTTGACTACAAATCTTAGTATACCAAATAAACCTGTAGATACGGAGTATCTTTCCATGATGGCATATTCTCCAGCCCCAGGTTCTGTCAGATATACTGGGGATATGACATATCCCCAATTCTCTGAGAATGGCTATATTGGCCAATGTGTCGCTTTTGCGAAGGCAGTATCCGATCAGAGATCGACTCCATCGAGCGCATGGAAACCTGGAATGTCTCTCATAGATTATATCAATACTCCCCAGGCGAGAGATCTCACTCACCATAGAGGTATGATGATTGCTAGTTTCGATGGCAAATCAAACTATTCTCTCGCTCTTGCCAATCGCAAACATGTAGCTATCCTCTTAGGGATCAACTGGAATACAGCATGAAAACCTACAGGGATCATCGTTGCGGATCAGAACTACTATAGTTATGCACCATATTTGCAGTATATGGGTAAGATTGCGAAGCATACGATCCCGTGGTGACACGCTACTCAGTCAGGTGTAGGATATGCTCGGTGTTATCATATTGTGAATATATAATGAAAATCTTCCCTCGCTCTCTCATTCCTGATGATTTTACCTACTATCGCACTGGATCTGGATTTTTTTTTGACTATTATCGCAAATATACTAACAATATCGTAGAGCGAATAGGGAAATGATATGAGTTCTTTTCTGCATTTCGGATATTTCCTGGATTTTGGAGTGTTACATTAGAGAAAAATGATACTGAACTCACGAGGACAGAACTCCAGAAATCATGAGTATCTCATGGGATCATCTGGTGGACACCAATGAGGCGAATTGAGAAACCTGTAGGATGGTGGAGAGTACCAACTTGGTACACCAAAAGAGATATTCATTCATCTCGCTCGGCATTTTCTGTACTTGATCAAGCTGATTATTGGAATAAGTGGACGCCTCCTGCGAGAGCACATAGACGCAAGGTGCTCGAGAATATAGGTAGTGGACAGATTGTGATTGATTCCGATTGTTCACTCGATGATTTTCTCTCGCTCTATCGGGCGACTCCCGTATCTGATAAAGAAAAATGATCCCGTATCCGCATGACTCGCAAGCTCCTGGAGAATAGGGAATCAGGATATCGCATCTACACAGCCAGTGTCGACAAAAGAGTACTCGCAGGGGCGATATTCATCGATGAAAGAGTGTCGAGTGAGTATTGGGTTTCCTTTTATCATAAAGATAGCCATCCATATCATCTTGGGATTGCTCTCATTGATAGATGGTTTCTTGACTCTTACTCAAAATGAATAAAATATTGTGATCTCGATCATATGCGAGATATTGGACAGTCAACATCGTATTCTGGATATACTCAGTTTAAATCCTCGATTGCTGATCATGATGTCTATTTTCATGATATGTGGATTCGCATTTTCTAGGATTCTCATAGTTCTACTTTTATAACTTTTCATACATATGAAATCACTCATTATATTCGATCTCGATGATACTCTTGCTGAGAGCAAATCTGCAATTTTGCCTAATATGGCAATCGCACTGAGAGATCTCCTCCAGATCAAAAAAGTAGCCATCATCACAGGAGGCAAATACGAACAGATTATCAAACAAGTCGTTTCGAATCTACCCAAAGATGCTAATCTATCGAATTTGTATCTTTTTCCAACTTGCTGAGCATCGTACTATCATTTTATCGATTGAGTATGGATCAATGTCTATGAGGAGCGACTCTCTCCAGAGGATGTGAAGAAAATATTCCAAGCTCTCCGTGATGCACAAAAATCAGCAGGCGTTATCACTGATTGATCTCTCTACTGAGAACAGACCGAGGATCGTAGAACTCAGGTATCTTGGTCGGCACTCGGACAGCAGTGTCCACCAGTACTCAAGGTCACCTGGGATCCAGATCAACAAAAACGACTCTCAATGCTTCCTTTCCTGAACGCGAGTATTCCAGAATATGAAGTCAGGATCGGTGGAGCGACTACGATCGACGTCACTCGCAAATGAGTCGATAAAAAATATGGAATTTACCAGATGGAAAAATATCTCGGAGTCCCACTCGCAGATATGCTCTTTATCGGAGATGCGATATTCCCAGGTGGCAACGATTATGCAGCCGTCGAGGCGGGTATCCACTATGAGAAAACTACATGACCAGATATGACACACAGCCTTATCGAGAATATTATCAAGTTAGGATAGTTCGATTTGCCCTCATGAGAGTTATATGATATAATTTGCCTATGCAAAAAAAGGAAGATCTCATCGCTGAAAATATAGAGCTCAGATCTCGTCTCGAATTTGCTGAGAAGTGGATGCGTCGTGAGGTTGCGACCTCGATCACTCGCATACAAAAAGAAAAATCAAAAAACTCTACTCGTAAATCCCTTGCTAACATGTTCGAGTCTGAGTGACTCGATATAATCACTAAGCGAATACTCGATCAATTTGATGACTCACTCAATAGTGCTCCAAAATATAGTACAGAGCGACTCATAGATGCAGAGATATATTGGCAGACGCTCCAGCGGTATCCTCAGATGGACGCTCTACCGATCATTCTCGCTTATCAGAAGATATTCGATGCCTGGATTGAGGAGAGATTGATTTCTCCATTTCGTCTCAGTCATCGCGAGGTATGAAGCGATCCAAAAAGCAAAAGAAAATCGCTTGTTATCACTGGATTACTTTCTACATCGCAATGACGGGAATCTGAAGTACTCGAAAGAGATCTCCAAAATATCATATATAAGAACTATACTCTCTCTATTGGGCGTTTCTACCAGATCATTTCTCTCGTTCGGGATCGTGTTCAGTTATCTCCTATGACTGAGCATTTGATCATCTATTGGCAAAAAGAAATCCCGAATACACTGGAATTACTCATATCTGATAATTGCTATATACCATTTTCTGAACTTGTTGAGCTTGAGGTATTCTCTCGCAAGCGACATGAAGGCAAAGTGAGCTATAATGATGCCAAGAGAATCAGGGAAGTTATGGTCGATGCAAGTAGTCGAAAAAGTTTCCTTGAAATGATTTTTTCCATATAATCTCATCATGATAATCCTTGGCATAGATCCATGAACTGCTACAACCTGATTTGCTGTCCTCGAAAAAGAGGGAACTCGTCTGACAATACTCGAGTATTGAGTCATATCAACTCGGGCTGGAGTCGCATTTTCTGATAGGCTCGTACAGATTGGTGCAGATCTCAGTGAGATACTCGATACCTATCGTCCGAGTATTTGTGGTATTGAGCGTTTATTTTTTCTCCGGAATGTGACGAATGGCATAGATGTCGCACAGGCTCGGGGGGTCATATTATATACACTTGCTACCCGAGGCATATCACTCGTTGAATATACGCCACTCCAAGTCAAGTCGGGAATAGCAGGGAACTGATTCGCCAAAAAACCCCAAGTTCAAAAAGCATTAAAGATGCTCCTAGGTCTAAGTGAGATACCGAAGCCGGATGATGCGGCTGATGCACTCGCGATAGCCTATCTCACGAGTCTCAAAATCAAAGTATAAAATTCCCTTGCCTTTCCCTCCCTCTTCTATACACTATATCCAATAGTTAATAGATTGTTTATGGGTATTTTTGCCGCACTTGCACAGACATTCCAAGTCACAGAATTTGATATTATGTTTATCTTTATCATTTTTTTTGTTACATTGGTCATGTACTATTTCTGGACTCTCCATACTCTCTATGAGATAGCATTCGGAGCTATTGTTGGTCTTGGTATCTATATACTTCTCTCTGTTTTGCTCCTTGGTAATGGTCCTATGGGCACAACTGGTGGATTATTTCCTTTTCCTTTTGCTGTGCTCATTATTAGTATTGCTGTGTATGCGGTATTTGCTCTTGCCGTTGTATTCCCAATACATGGTGGACTTGTCATCGCAGAGACGACACATCAGGGTATCTATGTACTGCAGTATCTTTTTGTAGGTATGTTTCTGATGTTTTCGGCTGCATCAGTGCTATTTTACATGATAGAACAAACCTATATATTCCAGGTTGGTACAATATTTGTCTGGTTCAGAGATAGCTGGTACTACCAGAATGTTATCCATACATCAGCTGTATTTGCATACATCATCTCACATAAGGATACTATTATTCCACTCGGAATACTCTTGATGCTCTACAAGCTCCTCCTCTCCAATATTGTCAGTGCTGTAGTTCTCTCGATATGGTACAATCTTTCACATATTGGATTCTATCGCAAGGCTGAGGATACAGCGTATAGAGTCGAGTTCCATGAGGTGGGAGGTGTAGCTGGGCACTGAGCTGATCCTCACAGCGTTACAGCCGTAGGTGCACCTAGCCATGCTGCAAACGTACATCATTAGTTTTTCTCATAGTCTTAGCACAATTCTCATGTCAAACAAGCAAATATTCGAAGAGAAAATCCTCTATAAGACTCACCAACATTGGATTATACCAGTTATCAACTCGATCAAACTCATTATCATAGTATCTATACCACTCACGATTATCACATATTTTATTTCGGGGTATTCATGGATTATTATGGCACTTGTTTTCGTTGTTATATCAGCTATGTTGTCACTCTATGACTACTATCTATGGCATCATTCTTGGCTCATGATTGGTAATCAGAAATTGACCCTCTCAATTCGCGACGGACTCTGGTCACAATATGCTATGAATATACGTTATCGCAATATCCGTGACTCTGCAGTGAGCAAGAATAGTATGTGGGGATATTTCTTCAAATATGGATCACTTTTTATCCGTTCATCTGCGAGTGAGTGAGATTTTAGAGCACACTATGTGCCCAAAGTAGGAAAAGTATATGCACTAGTGAATGCTCTATCGCGGTATTCTGATGAAGAGAGAGCTGGTCTCGATACAATAGAAAAACTCCACGCATACCATCAGAAATCTGAGTTCATTATCAATAAGTAGATTTTTGCTTCAATTGAAAATATATATTATCATCTTGCTTTTGATAGTTGGTGGCTGCTCAAGCCCATATCATGAGCATTTTTTTCGTGAGAACCCTGAGTTTTCTACGGATATAATCAAAGTAACAGAGGAGATATTTGCATCAACTGGTCGAGTCGAATCACTCCCGAATACATATACCCAACACAATATCATAGAATCTATACAAAATGCAAAAAGTCGTATCTGGATTGAGATATATACATGGACTGATGCTGCGAAGCTCACAGATCCAATCATACAAGCAAAAAAAAGATGAGTCGATATAAGGATTGTACTCGAGGGGAATGTATTCGGTACACCACGCATCAATATGCCAATAGCCAAAAAGCTCAAGGATGCAGGAATCAGTCTCATCTATGCTGATAATGACAGATATTCTTTTACTCATGCGAAATTCTGGATTATCGATAATACTTATTCGATCTCTACAGGCAATTGGACAGCATCCTTCTTTAAGAAAAATAGGGAATATATCTATAGTTCAACTGACAATAGTACTCTCCGATTTCTCGAAGAGATATTCATATCAGATTATTCGCATATGGGATACAAAAAAATATCTAAAATCCCAGCTCACATCGTCATATCACCACTCGATGCTCGTGCCAAAATCGAGAATTTGCTCAATCAGACTCAAGAAAATCTCATGATCTATGTACAAACACTCGACGATGAGCATCTTATCTCAATAATCGAGTGACTGATAGAATCTGGAAAACATGTCGAAATATGTACCGCAGACAATGACTCCAACCGAGCTCGTCAGACTCAATATCCATCATGGCGATGGAAACTGATCCGAAAACCATATCTTCATGCTAAAGTTATTATAGTTGACCATTCTCAGATATTCATCGGGAGTCACAATCTCACAACCAATGCAATAGAAAATAATCGAGAAATGGGTATCATTCTACACAATAGACCTGATCTTATTGATAGTATCGAGACTGATTATCGAAATGATACTTGTAAAATGTAGTTTTTTTTGCATTTCTCGGTGAGATATGATATTATCATAACATGAAATTCTTTTGAAATATTCTCATTATCTCTCTATCAATAGCTCTTGCTGTCTTTTTTATATATGGATCATTTGTCTTTGGAACTACGAGTACCGAGTCTACATGAGTATCAGGTATTCGCCAAATCAAAACATCTGTTGCGAGTATCTCAATAGACAGTAAATGAACACAGAGTATATCATACTCACCATACCAAAGTGGATCCACGAGTTCAGGATTTCTCTCTCTGGACTTTGGAAGACTCTCTACAGCATTTGTTATGGCGAACCCAACTCCTGTGATCTCTTTCTCTTGATCTCAAGAGATCTATTTTCAGAACCTACAAGGTATTATCTCTCTCTACGATCCATTCGTTACCTATAAACTGTATCGAGCAGATATTAAATATAGTATTAGTCAAATTACGAGTGGTAGTTTTTATATTTCTGATGAACCCGACGGGACAGTTTCTATCTACTCGATAGATGCTGTTGTACAGTTATCCTTTTTTGACAAGGGAAATATCATGACTGATATGATTCTCTTTCCTGGTATGTATATTAGATTTGATCCAGAGTCCAATGTGGATCTCAGGTGAGCAGATTTATTTCGTATTATGCTCGTACTTGGTGATGAGAAAAATGATAAAAATACTGGACTCGATTTTGTTAATCCTCGCATCGATGGATGAAAAGGTGAGGATGTATTTTTTATGTTCAAGCTCCCGACTCCAACAAGACCATTATTCCAGATGCTACATCTCTTATTTCGTGATCGTATCAAGCAAGTTAATCTGATTAAGGACTATGCAAGTAATAGTTTACTTACAGGTGACACCATTAATAGCCTTATCTACAACCCAAATAAAAAAAACTACTACCTCCTTGATTGACTAAAATCAGTACTATCTCGCGCTGTTCAATCTCAGATGGAACCATCTGATTTCCGTACTAGAATCGAGAAAATTCACGCAGAATCACAGATACTTGTTAAGGGTAATAGTGTACAATCTACCCTCGAAAGTTTTTTGACGGATGCTCGTTTTGCTATATTTGGTAATGTCAGAAATACCCAATTCAATGCTATCTATACTGAGACTGCGAGTATATTGGGTATTACTCCAGAAAGTGGAAAATGAAAGTTCTTCCAGTACCTTTCTGATATTTACTCCCGTAATATTATACAACAACGTCGAGATGATACTTTCTCAGGAGTTGATACATATTCACCTACTGCTGATGGACTAGAGCGTACACTCGATAATGAGAATATCGAATCAAAAGATTACTTCGATATCGCACTCTATTCATATCAGCTCCTTCAGAAAGCACAAGATCAGCAAATGTTCACAAGTGAATCTCTCGGTTCCAATGCTACATACTGATTAATTAAGACGTTGTTCTGAGCTACAAATAAATATATACAATGACTCTGAAATATTGATATGCAGAAGTCCGCATATCAGACTCTGGTCATACAATTCTACTCACCTATTGCTAATGCAATAAGTCGGTCACTCTATACTAATTATACAACTACTACTGATCAGAAGATCTATCTATGAAAACAATATCTAGATGGAAACGAGATTAGATTTGACTCTAAGATAAGAGAAAATCTAGAGTCTAGCTATGCTCTACTCAAAAGAAGCTATGAAAATATAGCCCCACTATATACTGCAGATGAACAACAATATACTCTCATTTCTTGGCGTGATTCAATAATCCGAATAGGTGCATTCATAGATATGACAGCTGAATGACGATATCGAGAATACCAAAAGTCCCCATATATAGTAAAAGATATTGGTGGCACGCTATTACCTGCTCTCAATATGGATGGATCTATAGAGAAGTATAAAAATAATCCTCCAGCCTTAACACCGAACCCAGAGATACCTGCCGCTGAGATAATCAACATTCCAGTTGTTGATGAAACTGTGAGTGTGAAATAATATCTATCTAGCGATAGTATTTATCTACACTAAATGATCTTCTATTTTAGAGGAGATTATTTAGTTTCCAATCTTTTATTTTCTTGAGATCTCAAGAAATGAGTACTGCAGGGACAGATACTCATTCGAATACTTCAGGTCTGGAGTATTGATGATATTCTTTTTTTCAATAAAGTTCCTCTGAAAAACTCTCCTCACGTAATGACTCAACAGATATGACTCATGGAAGGAGTCTGACTATACTATCGATGATGACTAGCGCAGCGAGCTCGCCACTCGAGAGTACATAGTCACCTACGGATATCTCGCGTATGTTGAACAAATCAAATATCCTAGCGTCAACTCATTCATAGTGTCAACAAATTATAGTGTAGTTATTTACTGATTCGGATAAGTTATGCGATATTCACTGAGAAAGAGTAGCTCATCTCGGTGATGTCAGGAGTATCGTGGTAATACCATAATCATGCTCTATAGACCGCAGACAGAGTGTGAGTGGCTCTATAGTGATCAGAGTACCAGCACCTCATCCATAGGGTCGATCATCAACTCGTCTTGTATTCTTCACGCTATAGTCTGCGAGGTTATGGAGTACATAGCGAAAGAGCCCCTTGTCTTGGGCTCTTTGCATTATACTCGTATCGAGATAGGGACGTACACTTTCCGGAAAGAGAGATACGACGTGGATCGTCATCATATTATTGGATATCTGTGATCTCAACATCGAAGTAGAGATCCTTCGCCATGAATGGATGATCAGCAAGGATCGTGACACTAGTATCGCTGATTGCTTGGATTGTTATTTTATTTCCATTTTTTGGAGTAGCTGATTCGCCGACAGCAAATGTCTTACCGAAGAATGGACTTTCTTTGTTCGTGATTTGGAGAGTAACATTATTACCTTCTATTGAAACTACTTTGAAGTCTGCACCAGCAGTAGATGCAACTGCTCCAAGTTTTACTTCTTTTTTATAGAAAGGGTTACCAGTATTCTCGATCGCAAGGGTAATAGACCCACTTGATACTGATGCTACCTTCGCAACTGAGTTATTAGCTCAAGTGAGTGTATCACCGACCTTAGCCTCCATTACCTTTGTTTGCATTTCTGCTGGGAACTGAGACTTCTCGATTGTCTGAGTGAGTATATTCTCAAACAACTTTTTATCACGAGTGAGTGAGAACTCTGGAGCAATCTGTTCCTTTGGTACTATTACTGGACGACCATAACCTTCTGATGGGATGACTTTTATTGTTTTCTTGTCTCCTATTTTTACGCCCATGAGCCCAGACTCAAATCCTTTAATTACCTGTCCTTGACCAAGTACTACCTGGAATGGCTGGTATGTAGATCCAGTCTTGTATAGTCCACTAGAGATAGCTACTGACTCTATAGTTGTCTCCTGAATTGGTCCAGTTGGAGAGTCAGTTCTGAGTGTATAATTGAGACTCACGACTGATCCAGTATTTGCAGATTTAGTAGTAGTTACTGGAGTTGTCTGAACAGGTACTTTTGCTGGAGGTATTTTTTCTGAGTCATTTGTCGAACCTGGAAGATTACAACTCGCTAGAGTCAAGAGGAGGGCAGAAGCTATGAGAATACGCATAGAGTAATATTAAAAAAAATAGAAATATAAAGGCAACAAGAATATCAGTTGCCAATTAATAAGTATATTATGGATTTTTGTTTTTTTGCAAGTCGAGTAGGGCTAGCTCTATTGATAAAATTCGTCATAATTCACTATCTTTGAGTCAGAGTCCTCTCTTGTATGCGACATTCATAGTTACTAATTTTTCATAGAGTTTTTGGATTTCCATATATGAAATCTGACTCTTATATCATTTGTAGACTTGTTTTTGGAGGATTTGTTCTATCATACTCTCACTTGCACCATGTTGTTTGAGATACTTGATGTAGAGAATATTTCGGAGAGTCCCTATCAGACTCCCGAGCCATTCATCTACTTTGGTCTGTGAAGAGAGGCGATGAAGTATGTCCAGTGCCAGTAAGATATTCATCGCTATGATGGCATCAGCAAGTGCAAACATTGTATCTCCACCGTAGCCATGACAGAATGATATGATATCAGATTTTAGGAGTTTCTGTCCACTATTTTCAGTCAATAGGATCATCTCGATCGTATGAGCAATATCGTGACCGAGGAGTGGGTTCATGATCTCATCTTTGCTCCGAGTTGCTTCTGCTGATTTATAGGTCGAGAGTATCAACTTGAGTGCATTCATATCTATATCTGATCTCGACTCCCATACTGCAGCATCCCAAATGGTATCTATTTTCCTAGTGTCAGCATTTTTTCGGAGCCAGCTCGTGAGTCATTCTTCTTTTTCTCAGATGTTGTGAAAGAGGAGATAGTGATCCTCGGGTATGTCTGATAGCTTATCCGCAAGTATAGACTCGAGTCAATTCGCCTTGCTCTTGCGATCTCGACCGCCACGAAATATAAATAGTCGCTTGTCGGCGAAGAGCCCACTCATGAGGATCATGTCTCCGACTCATTTCAGTCCATCCTTGTCCCCGAGATCGTAGCGATCGATATTGATATCCCCGAACTTGCTATGAAATACTCCTAGCCATCTCGTGACCTCGAGTTCTACGCCATAGCTATCATTGCCCGTGATGTGGATGATATTCTTGTACATATTGCTATCCTAGGATTATCTCCCCAAAATTCAACTTTTCTTTTCATCTTTTTTCTCTACTATGCTCATATATGCGGCAGATAATCATACTCATCTCGATATCACTACTCCTGACGGCCTGCATGCAGTCACGATATGAGACTATGGAGATCATATGAAAAGAAAGCCAGACCAAACAGGTACTCATACGTGGAATGTGAGTCATGCTGCCAGACGGGTCGATATTCACGAGTGCTCATGTAGTTCGAGATGATAGGCTGATCTATGAGACAGATTGAGTGATATATAGAGTATGGGAGAGAGATACCATATGAGATAGAGCAATACTCTCGCAGATTCCTGATCTAAAATCCAAAATCCGAGATATCGTGAAAAACACGAATATAATACGAGTAGGAGATCCTATATATACCGAGGTCACTAGATCTGGATCGATCGTGAGGATAGCAGGGAAGGTGGTAGATCCGAGTGGAGTAGTCACCTGATATGATACAACTGGACGAGTTATGATCCTCTCAGGTATAGTTCTCACTGATATATCACTCCTCCCAGGAGATAGTGGATCTCCGATATTTACTCATCTATGAGAACTCATAGATGTAGTACACGTGAGATAAAAATAAAACACCCGAGAGGGTGTTTATATTTATAATCTATCATTATACTGCTTTCTTGAGATGCTCTTTGACAGCTGTTACTACTTTTTCTTGATCAGGTAAAGATAATCAATTTAACGATTTCCTCAGATCTTCTTCTGTAATATTCTCCTTTAGATGTTTTATTACTTCGGGAGTAAGATTTGTGACTTTACCAGTCTTGACGTCTATTGACGCTTTCGTAATTCCTCATATATTTATATTAATAGATTCAGCTCATGCGACTCATGCTTTTATAAATGTTTCACTTGATATAGGCTTTTCGCTTGCAGTCGCCCATGACTGTATCTTTCTCCAACCTGTATCTTTTTCTGTACTATTGAGTGTATTCGATTTACCACTCAGTATTGCTGTTAATATACCATACTCCTTGTCAGACGGTAATATTCTCTTTTCACTCAATAGTTTTTTGATAGTATCTTCATTCATTGTTCATTTTACTCTCTCTCAGAATGCTTCTATATTCTTATCAGCATTTCACTTATTCGCTGCTTCACCCATAGCTTTAGTTATATTTGATATATTGGTACTCGTATTACTATTATTATCTTTCATAGTCTTCTCGAGCTTAGCCATATCATCTGCCTTGATGAGTCATTCTACAAGACCAGGGAACATCGTGCCGATATTTTTCTCTTCTTTTGCTCTCATAGCTGTTTCGAATTTTGATTTCGTGAGATCTGCGGTCATTCATAGTCCTGCTACGCTGCCTCCAGGAATAGGGAGTGGTACATACTTGGGTATGCTCTTCGCGAGATTGCCCACCTGACTACCGATCTTCTCAAAGGGCTCGAAGGCCATTTTAGCTACTGTGCTAACATTCTTGGCCGCCATGAATGCCAACCAGATGAATACCAGAGCAACCATATCTACTATGAGCGTCCCAAACATCCCACCTGTTGCCTCAAGTGTTCCTGAAGTTGTTGTAGTTGTATCAGCTGACTGATTGGTCGACTTCCCGAGGAATACGAAGTCCATCGAGCCATATGTGAATGTAGTCTGCGTGAGATATCATGAGGCAGTACTTGTATCTCTTGTTAGCCAACGGCGTATCTCACTATCAGGATCTCACATGATATTCGTGATTTCACATCCATTAGGGTTAATTAGATCACAAGGCTGTTTGCTATCTCCATCAGGTCAACCAGTCGACTGTACTGCACTCACCATGATCAGACCGAATGATAGAGTGAGTCCTACGATCGCTGGGACGAATGCAAGTCCAATGAACTCCTTGATACTAAATGTATCCTCACTACCGCCCATCATATTGGATCCCGCGACAAATCGGAATGTGAATAGTGGTGCGAATATCGCATAGACCCAGAGCTTGATAGCTCTCACGATGAGCATCGCTGCCAGAGCGAGTACGAGGAGTCAAAATACACCGAACATGATCGCACTCACGAGTGATGTATGTACGATCTTGAGTGCGGCAGTCGCGATATCTACATCAGTTCAGAGTTTTTTAATATCCTCGAATTTGAATACTGAATATGCGTAGACGACGAGTGGACCATACATTCATCCAGCTTTTGTGAGCAATTCCTTTGGTGATATACATCCACTCTGTGCACATGTCTTTGCTTCATCTTCTGTAGCGAGTTCTCCACTTCACCAGCTGTTGAATATGATCTCTTTTGGTATAGATTCTTTTTTCATCCAATCAGAGTCAAATTTGCTGATAGTCTCGAGTGGTATACTGATCACCGATGCGGTCACGACACTCGCGAGAGAGATCGTCCACTGGACGAACCACCAAGTGAATGGTACCATCAGGATACCGAGGGCGAGCTTGGGCAACATCACCTTGTATGAGAACTTGTCATGCCCGAACATCGTCCCGAGTGCTATGAGTATGAGGAGTATCGCATAGACGAAATATACAATATTGGATACTGTCACCCAGAGTGAGTACATAGGAGTCCTGAGTCCGAATAGATCTCCACTCGTCCAGTCTGGTGACATGAGCCAACCTACGAAGAGTATGATAGGGGATATGAGTGCTGATAGTACCGCAAGAGCAATATTGATACTTTCGATCATACCATTGTATTTTTCTACTGCTGAGGTGGATGGTGTTGTATACCCACGTTGTTCCATTGTACTACCTGGAGGATCGGCATAAGTATCTGTTACTGATATGTAAGATAGTGTTCTTGTGTTTTCATTTTCTCTAATATCAATATGCACACTCCCAAAAAATCCACCGAGAGCCACGAGTGAGAGGAGTCAATATGAGATGAGACGCTTCAGGTACATAGAGATACAATGATGAATATAGAGTTATTAGATCACAATTTGGATTTTATTGCAAATATTTCCCATCTTTTCTTGTGGATATATCTCCCAGAGTTTCCGAATGTACTCCACTTAGCCTCCTTATTCGGTATAATTCGTCACCTAAAAGTAGCGAACTCGAGATCTTTGAGGGGATGAGCTAAACAGCGACATTCTCGATTTTCCTCTTTTTAGGGGGAGTCAGAGGGGGTATTTGAGAAAGAACTCTCTATTTTATGGGAGAGTTGCCCGTGTGGATGCCTCTGCCTCTGTCTGTATCAACTTGAGAGTTCGTATGATATCAGTACCTGAGTTGGGTATAGTGACAGTCGATCTCTTGATGAGGGCATCACGATTTTTCTCGAGAGCCGATATGAGCTCTAGATTGCGTACTTGGAGTGCGGTATAGCTCTTCTGGAACCCCTCAAGATATATGAGGTACACCCGGGCTCTAGTATCGGTATTCTTCGCTATCACATAGCTATCGATAGCGCCGTCTACTCATGCGTACTCATATCCGTTATATGATGATTGCATTATTGACTTTGATGCATCGGTTTTACCTTTTGACTGACTGATGATCCCCTGGAGATCAGCAATCTGTTCGCCGATGATTGTGAGTCGCTCGAGAGTACGATTGTAGTAGCTCTTCAGGAGTGATATATGTTCACCGATTGCTCTACTGCGATCTGGAGCGTTGTCGAGGAGTACTAATATATCCGTCGATAGAATATTGGCATAGCTAGAGACTCCGAGCATATTACTACCTATGAGCTTCTGTTGACCTGAGTTAGGAGCAGAGAGTACTTCAGCAATAGAGATAGTGCTACTCGAGAGATCAACTCCAGTGTTCTTTATCTGCGTTTCTTTTTGTCATATGGACAGACTCATCGCCGTCGCGATATTGCCCATATAGGTCATATTTGTTTGTTGGAATGAGAGATCATTAGCTCCTGCACTGGTACGCATACCGAGCATTGGACCTATATACCCCCATGAGAGGTGGAGAACCAATGTGAAGAATAGCGTCAGAATGAGTGTGTTTCGTATGAAGTCCTTGACTTCGCTCGTGAAAACCATAATTTGGGAAGTAATCTGTTTGTGTATTCTATCGTTTATTTCCTATTATTGCAAATAAAATGCGTTATTTTCTCCTTATTTCTATTCTGTGTCTCATTTTTATTGGGAGTTGTCTAAACTCAGTACCCACCTATGACTTATCAGTCGAAAGATCTGTCGCTCAACTAGATTCCGATTGATCTTATCATATAGAGACAGCTAGGATCAAAAATATCTGGTATATTTGAGTGAATAATCCAGCTCTCAATATGGCTGATATCTGTGTGGAATGGAAATTTGCTACAGAAAAAAAGAGAGAATGCATAGACAATGATGGAAATAGTGGATCTGAGGTATTCTCATTTCCAGTCCTATCTGAAGCTGAGAATGGGGCATCATTTCGTATCGTCGGTTCCACACAGATCGACCCAAGAGATATCACCGTATACTCGATAGATACTCGTACTTCTGGTAGTAGACTTGCATTTGTGATGCCTGGTACTCAGGCAGAATCAGGGATCATTTCGCGTGCTGAGTGGTGAGCTGATGAGACAATGCGATATGTAGATAGTTCGTACTGGCAGTCGAAATATGCGACTATCCTCGACTATATACAGCGACCCAAGACTCAGAATGAGCTCGATGCAATAGATCTGGAGGATAAGAAAGCTGACTACATAATCAAGAATGGCTGAGCTAGTACTGAGATGACATCGATCAAGCGTACTGAGAACTGACATGAGCTCTTATGGCCAATACAGAAGGTTAAGCAGATATCTCGTATCGTCATACATCACACGGCCGAGAGTATGGATACAAGCAAATCAGATGCCGATCTTATCCGTGGAATATATGCCTATCATACGCTCTCGAGGCAATGGGGAGATATCGGATATAACTATCTTATAGGACAACGAGGTCTTATATATGAGGGAAGGGCAGGTGGGGACTATGTGGTAGCGTCTCATGCTGCTTACAATAATATGTGAAGCGTTGGTATTTCCGTCATCGGGGACTATAGTCGTAATAGCCTCAATCGTGATCAGATAGGAGGTATCGAGCAAGCAATATCGATGATGGCGAGTAAGTATGGGATCACTCTATCTGAGAATAAAAAATGAGTCAGAAAATGTATGATAGCATCTTGTTATCTCTTTGAAGAAGTAACAACTAAGTCACTCATCTGACATCAAGATATCGGTCATACTAGTTGTCCCGGAGCAGGGATATATCAGTATATCCCTGAGTGGATCAGTCGACTCGACCGAGTGTATTCACCAGTATACAATCTTGAGCAGTGAGTGATCGAACCAAAGGTAGCGAACAGAGTTATGAATACTACTCTCAAAAATAATACCCCTCGGATAGTACTCATACCAACGGCTAGTGCATCTACGACAATAGCGTCAAACGTGAATATAGCTATAGTTCGTTATATTTGACCCAAGTTCCGAGTGCGTCTCTCGTACCCCAATATTGAGAATATTACTCTCTCTGCTGCTGATACAGGAATAGGGAAACTCATCCTCGATAACAAAAAAATCCCGTTGAAATCATTAGAAAAAATACAAGTATGAACAGTATGAAATAACCAACTAAGAATAAAAATAGGAGAAAATATATATACTGGATGAGTACTCAAACTCGCTCATACAGCTGTCCGCATCGACTCATGGGATCGAGTGCCAGATTGGGATAAGAGTGGTAGGTACAATGATAATACGTTCCGTGATACAATACGAGTGATCAACCAAGATAGTAAGCTCATACTCATTAATGATCTTCCCATCGAATGGTATCTCAAGGGAATGTGAGAAGTATCTAATAGTGATCTCACTGAAAAGATCAAAACGATTGTCGTCTCGGCTCGATCCTATGCTCGATGGTATATGGATCCGAAAAATCGCAAATTCAATACGAATCTCTATGATGGATCGGATGATCCTGATGTATTCCAGAAGTATCTCGGCTACTCATATGAACTCAGATCTCCAAGTGTAGCTCAGGTGGTCGACTCGACGAGTAGACAAGTGATCACGTATTCTGGTAGCCTTATCAAGCCTTGGTATCACTCATCATCTGATGGGCGTACACTCTCAGCACTCCAATATTGTCAGCAGAATGGTTCATCAAACTGTATCGATATACCATACCTCCAGTCCGTTGTTGATCCAGGATCACAGTGAAAAACAAGAGCTGGACATGGGGTAGGTATATCAGGAATCGGAGCTACCTATTGGGCAAATGAATGATGGGACTACAAGAAAATCATACAATATTATCTCAAGTGAGTTGAAATCCAGAGAAAATAAATATACTAAGCAAAAATAATTTCTATCCTATGTATCTCTCTGATCGTGATATCCGTGCTGCTATCGACTCTGGTACTATTTCTATCTCTGGCTTTGACGAGTCTCGTCTTCAGCCAGCGAGTTACGATATCCGTCTCGGAGATAGATTTCTCATAGTGAAAGAGTACTCAGTTGCCAATATCGATCCAGTTAATCATATCCTACCTGAGTATGAAGAGATCATCGTCACTGCCGAGCAATGACTGATCCTCAGACCTGGAGTGACGGTTCTTGGTACGAGTATCGAGAAGTTCGGCTCAGAGAAGTATCTCATCCAACTCTCAGGCAAATCATCTCTCGCTCGTATCGGACTCATCGTCCATAATACTGCTGGACTCATCAATCCAGGTCATTATCTCAATATCACATTCGAGCTTGCGAATATGAACTCAGTACCCATTATCCTCCGTCCTGGTATGGATATCGCCCAGCTCCTTTTCGCGGAGATGTCATCACCACCAGATCAGGACTACAAAAAAGTGGGAAGATATGGGGAGGGGGAGGATAATATGGTAGGGTATATCAAAAAATAACTTTTTCCACTAGCAAAATCCTCCTATTTTCATATAATCTGGAGGTATTTTTTTAATATTTGGCCATCTATGCAAGTTCAGATAAAAAATAATTCAGGAATGGTCCTCGAGTACAAGACTCCTGGGGCCTGTGCATTCGACTTTGAGGCGCTCGAAGATGTGATATTCGCTCCTGGCGAGTGGCAACTCGTCGATACTGGTACAGTCATCGCAACCCCAGAGGGATATTGTCTCGTTGTGGCTCCTAGGTCGAGTATATTCAAGAACTATGGTCTCATGCAGGTCAATAGTATCGGTATCGTAGACCAGGACTATTGTGGAGATACGGATACAATCAAGTTCCCATATATTAATATGAGAAAAGAAGAAGTAGTGATAAAAAAAGGCGAAAGAATCGGACAGGGAATGTTCGTGAAAATAGAGAAACCAGAATTCCAACTTGTCGAAAAGATGGAAGCAGCGAATCGTGGTGGATTTGGGACAACTGGACTCAACTAAAGTATTATTTATGAAAATCACAGCAATACTCGCTATGGATAGCTCATTGCTCATTGGTAGCAAAAATGGACTGCCATGGCACATTCCCGAAGATATGAAGCGGTTCAAGGAGTTCACTACTGGGGGAATTGTCGTAATGGGTTGCAATACCTATCTCTCCCTGCCAGAGAGGTTTCGCCCACTGCCTCATCGTCGCAATATCGTCATCACTCACACACCGGTAGATGGAGTGGAGTGTTATTCGAGTATTGAGCTTTTTATTACAATGATGCAAAAAGAAACAGTAAATCAAGTTTGGCTCATCGGTTGAGCCTCTATCTATGATCAGTTCTTTGCTCACGGGCTCGTCGATCAGGTAGAGCTCACACTCCTAGATGGAGAATACGAGTGAGATATACGAGTATCGGAGTTCCGCTTTGATTTCCATGAAACAGCAAGTTTAGATTTCTCACAAGGCAAGTTCATATCTCTTGTCAAAAATTCTTAATTTTTTCACCTATGCACGCAGAACAACAATATCTCGACTTGCTCAAGAAGATTATGGATACTGGCGTGGATCGTATGGATCGCACTGGCGTGGGGACTCGTTCGATTTTTGGTCATCAAATTCGTTTCAATTTGCAAGACGGATTCCCTCTCCTCACGACTAAAAAGGTATTCATCCGAGCTATCATCCATGAGCTTCTCTGGTTCATCTCTGGAGAGACCAATATCCGACCACTTGTGCAGAACGATGTGAAGATCTGGAATGAGTGGGCATTCGCCAAGTATCTCAAAAAAACAGCAAAGGATGCTGAATTTCCTCGCTATAGTCCAGAGTGGGATGGGGAGCTCGTCGCTTTCATAGAAAAAATCAAAAATGATGCAGAGTTCGCACTCGAGTGGGGTTATCTCGGTCCCGTTTATGGCAAACAGTGGCGAGCTTGGGAAACCAAAAAATGAAATGTGATCGATCAGATGCAGAATGTCCTCAATACTCTCGCCAATGATCCCTATAGCCGTCGTAATCTCATCTCAGGATGGAATGTGGGGGAGATAGAGGAACTCATCAAGGATAAAGATACAGCACCACCACCATGTCATACACTATTTCAGTTCTATGTCGCCGATGGTCGACTCTCATGTCAGCTCTATCAGCGATCTGCTGATGTATTCCTTTGAGTACCATTCAATATTGCATCATATGCACTCCTCACGATGATGATCGCTCACTCAAGTGGACTCGAGATAGGAGAATTCGTCCATACATTTGGCGATGTACATATCTATCACAATCACTATGATCAGGTGAGAGAACAACTCACTCATACGCCTCGACCATTTCCGACTATGCAGTTGAACCCAGAGGTGAAAGATCTATTTAGTTTCAAATATGAGGACTTCACTCTTGAGAATTACGATTCGTATCCAGCTATTAAGGCTCCAATAGCTGTTTAATTTTTTATTTATGTATATCGTTTTTGAAGGTATCGTCGGGTCAGGAAAGTCTACTCAGTCAAAAAAACTGGTAGAGTTTTTGTGTGAGAAGTATGGAAATGAGAAGATCCTCCACGTCCGTGAGCCAGGATCGACTCCGATCGCTGAGGATATCCGACATCTCTGCCAAGGAAAAGAGTGGGCAAATGAGCTGATGCATCCCCTCACAAATGCATATCTATATACCGCAGCTCGTACACAGACGCTCCATACTGTTGTCAAGCCTGCACTAGAATCTGGTCAGATAGTTGTATCAGATAGATCATTCCTATCGTCTTGTGCCTATCAGGGTGAGGCCCAGGGGCTTGGTATCGATACCATATTATCGGTGAATCAAGATGCAATACGAGGCATATTACCAGATATCGTATTCTATATGGATATCGATGTGGAGACCGCACTCTCTCGTACATTCGACGCTGTATGAGATAAGTGGGAGAAGATGGGATCTGATTTTTTTCACTCTATTGTTCGTGGGTATGATAAGTGTGAAAAGTTGGATATCATGAAAAATAGATTCATCCGTATTGATGCGAGTGGATCACAGCAGGAGATTTTTGAAAGAATAGTACAAAAAATAAAAATATAGTATATATGTCTATCCCATCCCTTATCTTATCTCTCGAACAACACGGCCGCGATTTTCTTATCGAAAAATTATATACAGACCAAACTATAAGTTGGATTCGTGAATATGAGGATTTTGCTTTCGTGAAAAATAATATGAGAGGACATATTACAGGATCTATGCTTATTACCAATCTTGAGAAAACCAAAGTACTTCTCATGTTCCATAAAAAATATCAAGAATGGACACAATTTGGATGACATTGTGATGGCGAGACGGATGTACTCGCTGTTGCTACTCGTGAGTTCCATGAGGAATCAGGTATCATACAAGAACCAGGAATATTTGATGATATATTTTCTGTACAGATGTGGGATGTCTCTGACCGTACTAGCTCTTCTGGTATATTTCAGCCAGCACATCATCATTATGATATCATATATCTTGCTGCTATTTCTGAAGATACACTATTTGCTCGACAAGAGTCTGAGGTAGATGATATTAGATGGTTCGATATCGAGTGAATCGAAAAATATATTGGAGAAAAATGAATGCTCGATATGATAGAGAAAATAAAAAAACTCGTATAATATGAAAAAAACTCTCTTTGTCATCGATGCCTACAATCTGATATATCGGATGTTCTATGCTATTCCCGAGATGACGACTCGATCCGGTCTGTGTGTGAATGCCGTATTCGGTGTAGCAAAATTTTTGAAGTGACTCGCCGCTGAGAATCCTGACGCTTCACTCATAGTGACGACTGATGTAGGAGCGAGCTTCCGCTCGGAGATATATACGCAGTATAAGTGAACCCGTGAACGTATGCCTGATAATCTTAGATCTCAGATTGATGGGGTTTTTGCACTATTTGCTGCGGCTGGTATCGAGACTCTTTCACGTGAGTGATATGAGGCAGACGATATCATCGGATCGATCGCACATCAGCATGAGAACAACGAGTATCAAATTGTGATAGTCTCATCAGACAAGGATCTCTGTCAGTTCGTCCGAGATGGACATGTCCACATATTCGATGCGATGAAGCAAAAATTCCTCAAAGAAAAAGATGTCATCGAAAAATTCGGCGTACCATACCAGCAAGTCTGTGACTACCTTGCGATTGTGGGTGATGCATCTGATAATATCCCTGGGATTGCAGGATTCGGTCCGAAGAAGGCTGTCGACCTCCTCTCGAAATATGGAACTCTGCAGTGAATATATGATCATCTCGATGAGCTGACTCCCAAGATGCAAGAGGTGTTGATATCACAAAAAGAAAACGCATTTCTATCACAGCAACTCGCATCGATTGTGACGGATCTCGATGTATCGAGTCTCCCTGAGACACCATTTGCTCCTGGAGTGAGCTATCCTGCCTATATAGCACTTCTCGGGCAGTATGAGTTCCGATCACTCATACCACAGAGTCTGCAGGCGATAAAAAAAGAAACTAAAAAAGTAGATACACATACAATCGATACAATCAGGCAACTCGACGAACTCCAATCTCAGATAGAGATCTCAACGATCAACCAAGTCATCATCTCGACTGATCTATATGGCAAAATCTGTATCGGATATCATAATGAGATATATACGATCGACTCGACTGTGGTGGACTGTATCTGATTCATCACCTATCTTCTCAACTCGGATATCGAACTCGTCGGATATGAGCTCAAGGCAGATATCAAGAGGCTCTATGGGATACAAAAACCTCTCCAGAATTGAGTTCCAGAGGGGCAGGGGAGATTGTTTTAGACAACTTCATTGATTCAATAATATTTTTTTGCTCAATTTATATAATCTTGAGCTGTTGGATTATCTATATTCTTCATGTGTCTGACAATCGGGGCATTCACGGACATCGCTGTTTGAACATCTTTATTAGAAAATCCAGGTCCAGTGTGATAATATACAACGGCATCTCACCATGAACAATTTTTAAGATTTTTAATGTGACTGAGATATGCACAGGTCGCACGAATTTGATCCTCAGGATTATTTCTATCGAGATCTTCGAATAATATGCTATCTTCTACTAATTTCCATGTTCCAGAAATAATTTGTCAAAATCAATGTGCTGATGAGTATGGATTTTTGATACTTGGATCAAATTTTGCGTTCTCACGTGCAAATAGATTATCTACTAGGATTTTCTCTGGAATTCCATATTTAGTTGTTTCTCTTTGTACAATATCTCAAAAGAATTTCATAAATTTATCCCTATTTTCAGGATTATAATTTTTAAATTTTTCTCTATTTTCAAGTCTTCTTGTTACTCGTTCCTCATATTCTTTTACTAAACTTGTATCCTCTTCAGTATTCGCAAGTACTTTTCAATCATTATCTTCCATTTCAGACATTCTTGATTTTTTCCACTGCATCTCATTTGCCTTATTATCTTCCTCTTTTACCACTCCAACTCCCATGATCTCGATAGTGTATCCATCATAGATTCTCTGATATTTTCACTTGGGATCATAGTATCCAGGACGAGGACTATTGTTGCGTTTACAATCAACTCCATTGATTCTTACCTTGTGTACTGATGGAGGGAGGATATCACCAGCACCTGTATGCTCACGGAGACTCGGATTCGATCCAAAATTCACAGTAAAAGAATCTCCTGATTTGAGTTCATTTGACTTTACTGCTGTATCAGGATTGTCTCTGTTCACGAGAGTGAGACTTGCTATGTCGATATTTTTCTTACGAAGAGTGAGGAGATCAGAGTTGCTGTAAGTTTCAGTATTTTTTCACTTGAGGATTTTTTGGATATCTTCTTTTGTTTTCTCATCTTTGGTATCTGTACCATCCTGCAATCGATCGAATAGTTCCATACGACTCAGTTTTCTCTGGAGTTCTTTTCTTTTTATCATATCTTTTTCTCCTTGTATAGCATTTTTGAGAATTGCGAGTTCTAGCTTGGTATCCATAGTTCCTCATTCCCTGCCATTAGGGATTTTTTCTGGAGGATATGATAGTGCGTCGACACTCTTATAGAATACGGGCATATATAGTATGTATATTTATGGTTTGATTATTTCGATAATTCAGCGACTGCAGCCTCAAGAGTCTCAAATACTGGAACAATAGATGTGATCCCGACGAGGTCGAGTGTATCGTATACCTCACTCGAGAGAGCACAGAGTGCAAACTTACCACTTCCATCCTCAGTACGCTGAGCAACATCAGCGATGTATCCGATAGATTTACTATTGAGATATGTGAGTGCACTGAGATCGAAAAGCGTACGAGATCGAGAAAAATCACCAATTTCAATAATAATATTCGGAAAAGTAGTATCCACATTGGTTTCATCGAGTTCTCATTTGAATGCGAATATCTTGACACCAGTATTGGTAGAGGATTTATTGACCTCAAGTTGAGTGAGCATATATAGAGTAAAATAAGAAATATATAAATAGTATATCAGTTTTCATCTTCTCTTGCAACTTTTTTTCTTGCTTTTCCACTTTTTTTTGTACACTTTGAGTATGCAGTATCGTTTTATCTCAGCGTCTGATATAGAGAACTCTCATCTATCATTCTGGCAATCATCTATCTGGGCTGATATCCTCACAGATTCTGGGCAAGCCCGAGAGACTTTTTATTTTTGAGAGGCTGAATCTACATGTTTACTTATTGAGATTCGGTCCATTGGACTCGGATTTTTTGGTGCATTTGCAATTGGAGTATCACAGACTCAGATTGGATCTGATTGGCAGGAGTATATCACAGAGTTGCTTCTTATCCTCAGGGAGAGATGAGTATTATTTTTTCAGATAGAGCCGATCGATCAGCTGAATCTCAGTAATCTAAACTGATCTCGAGAAGGAGTATATAAAGAATTCTTGATTCCATACACTAGAACTATAGATCTGACTCAGTCTGAGGATCAGATTCTCGCTCAGATGCATGAGAAGTGACGCTACAATATCCGCACCGCTATAAAAAAATGAGTCCAGATCGAAGCAGTTGAGTCAACCAAAGAAAATCTCGACATCTGGATGAGGCTCCTTATAGATACACTCTCTCGAGATAGTTTCTTTGGCAACAGTCGTTCATACTATGATATATTCATCCGATATCTGGAACAGTACAAACAGTGATGACTCTACTTTGCCAGTTTCGAGGGACGAGTGATCGCTGGTGGGATATTCGTGTTCACTCCAGAACGAGCCATCTATTACTATGGAGCGAGTTCATCAGATGCCTGAGATCGCAAGGTATTCGGGTCATATCTACTCCAGTGGGATGCTATCCGTATAGCAAAATCGCGAGGGAGTCAATTCTACGATTTTCTCGGTGTATCGAAGCCGGGCATTGGCGATGATGCACTCGCTGGAGTGAGTTTTTTCAAGTCTCGATTTGGCGGAGAGATACTCGAGTTACCCAAAAAAATAATATTCCCACTCTCATGGAAATATAGATGATTCCGAATACTGCAGAACCTCAAAAAAATCATACAGCACTAGAAACTATTGCAGCACTCCATGATGATCTCCTCACGTATGACGGGTCCGAGATCTATTGTCTGCGTACGCATATCTATTTCTGATATATCATCAGGATCTCATACTTTGAGCTTTATCTTCCACGTACGATCGAATGGAGAGAGATCGATAATCTCTCTCTTGCCCTCGTATTCAACAGTTGTCCTGAGGTAACTCCATGAGACGTATATGCCGTTATCGAGAGTCATGATAGAAACAGCGAACTCGAGATCAGACAAGAATCTGATATCCTCATAGTATCCATCGAATATAGGGCCTGCAAAAACAAACTCACGAGAGTCACCAGTGTAGCTGGATATAAGATCTCATACAGGGAGTGTGAACATAGAGTAATAAGGTAGTAATTAGTAGGGTAGTAGATAGCCGAGTAGGATAATAGTATATTAGTGTTGCAGCTAATCACCAATTACCATCTTACTCATCTACAATTAGCTATCCATTGCTTCGATAGCACCGAGTCATACCGTGTGTCCACTTTTCTTGAAGAGTTCTCTTGCCTCGATCTCTGCTCAGCTCGCCATCAGGGCTACTCCGAGATCGTTGATAATCATAATATCTGTCGGTGCGAGTGCATAGGCACGCCTGAGGAGTCCGAGTCATCTCGATATCTCACCTCGCATCACATATGACCAGCCGAGATTGCGTATTATTTCAGCATTATTAGGAAACTTGGTATTTGCTATAGTGAGTATAGATATCGCCCTATCAAAATCCCCACGAGCCACTGCAATATATCCCTCAAGGTAGGCTCCAGTACCTGATTCAGGATGGAGTGCACGAGCGTATGAGATGACCTCTTCGGCTTTATCTAGATTCTCCTCGAAGATGTAGATATCAGCGAGCTCCTCATAGATACGATAGTCATCAGTATATTTGCTGAGTGCTTGTAGTGCAGTCTGACGAGCCTCTGTATATCGACTTTCACTTTTGAGAGTCTCGATAGTGAGGATGATGTCATCAAGAGGACTCGGTATAGTTGGATTCATGAATTTGATTATAGTGACATGTAGCAAAAAATCAATCTATTTCTTCTGTGGTATTCCGAAATTATCTTTTACGAATACTTTCTTTTTAGCTTTGGATATTGGTGTGTCTGTTTTTTTCAGCGTACCTGCCTCTTCTCTCACTTGAATTTTTCTCACGAGTTTACGTTTGCTATTTTCTCGCTTGTTTGCCTTAACTCTCTCTGCTTTGACCACGAGTTTACGCTCTGCTTTTTTGGCAACTTTAAGTTTTCGCTTTGCTTTCTCGACTATCTTGGCTCGGCGAGCATCACGTTGTGCCTGTTTGCGTGACGGTTTTTCTTTTGCTGAGACAGTAGAAGTATTATTGGATTCCATAAGAATGGTATTAAATTTTGTTCTGAGTTTTCCCGAGTGTGCGACCGATCTCTGTGGCTAGGCTCTTTCACTCTTCTTTGAGTGCGAGTTGCCCACACGCAGCATCGATATCATCACCCATTGTATGACGGATAGTCGAGGGGATACCATAGTTATCGAGCGTTGACTGGAATTTTTTGATGATTATCTTACTCGTGGGGAGATATCCATTGCTATCAGTTCCTTCACCTGGATTATATGGGATGAAGTTCACATGTGCGAGTTTACCCTGCAATAGTTTACCGAGTTGAGTTGCGTACTCGATGCGATCTGTGACACCATTTATCATGATATATTCATAGAATACTCGCTTGTTTGTGATGCGGACATATTCCTCGATAGACGCCATGAGGACATCAATCGGGTACGTATTCTCGACGGGCATAATTTTTCGTCTTGCTTCATCGTTGGGTGCATGGAGAGAGATCGCGAGAGATACCTGAGGAAAGTCTCGGGCAAAATCGATAATACGAGGGGCAATACCACATGTTGATACTGTGATACGACGATTCGAGAGATCGAGTTTTTTCTGAGCACAGGCGATATGGATGGATTTGGATACTTCGACATAGTTGAGGAGTGGCTCACCCATACCCATATAGACGATATTGCGGAGTTTTTTGTCTTCTTTTGCAAGGTGGTGTATCGCCCACATGATCTGGTCGATGATCTCTGCGAATGTGAGATTGCGAATGAGACCGAGTTTGCCTGTCGCACAGAACGTACAAGCCATAGGGCAACCTGCCTGAGAACTCACACAGAGAGTATTGCGTCCTGAGAGATGTCGCATGATCACTGCTTCTATCATCTTGCCATCATGGGTTGTGAAGAGAAACTTGGTTGTTTGTCCTTCTGGATCAGTCTTTTCACTGTGGAGGGAGAGAGAATTGTACGAACAGTTATCTTTGAGTAGGTCGCGGATCGACTGAGGCAGTGTTTCGATCATATCGAAATCAGTCACGAGATTCTTATAGATCGCATTCTCTATCTGAGCATAGCGGAATTTTTTTTGTCCATTTGCCTCAAGAAGTTCTATGATGGCGCCTTCATCGTGGATAGAGAACATTGATAGAGTAAAAGGCTAGAATTACTAAACGGCATAGTAGGTATCATGGATATATTTTTTAGGTTTCTATACTAAAAATAACTTGTTCAATCTATTTATCCTATTCAAGGTAGTAATAGTGCCAGAGATGTTTGAGATTATCTTGAGTATCAAATCAAGAAATAGGAGCATATCTAATTATCTATACTCCCAGTAGTATTACAGCTGTGAGAAATCATATGATACCACCAATTAGAGCTTCAAATGGCGTATGTCCCATCGACTCATTGAGTATCTCACCATTATCTGGGGTAAGACGATTGAGTACTCTCGCATGGAGGCCAGCCTGATATCTCACGTTCATAGCATCGTAGATGATGATGATAGATACGACGAGACAGATCATGAACTCATCACTCCAGGGTCCATACTTGAGTCCTATAGCAGTCGATAGTGCAATCACAAATGTCGAGTGAGCTGATGGCATCCCACCACTTCAGAACATCCTCGCTACGCTAAATCTCCCCTTGAGTGCATGAACGAGTCACTTGATAATTATAGCAACAATCAGTGATATAAAAGGTATAGCAATAGTATGAGTCTCGAGAAAAGATTGGAAGATTGTAAACATAGATTATGCAACTTTGAGGATAGAGTACTCAGTTTTTCCAGATGGAGAAGTGACGGTGATATTATCACCAGTATTTTTCCCGATGAGAGCACGACCGATAGGAGACTCATTGCTGATCTTACTATCGAGAATACTTGCTTCCTGAGAACCGACGATCGTATAGGTAATAGTCTCTTTTTTCTCAATTTCTTCGAGTGTAACGATAGAACCGACATTAATTCCTGTTTTCTTTTTTTTCTCATCAATAATCTCATAGCCCCCTGGCTTTAGCATCTCCTCGAGCTCAGTGATACGGAGCTCCATCTGAGCCTGATCATCACGAGCTGCTTGGTACTCAGCATTCTCAGAGAGATCTCCATAGGAGATTGCTTCTTTGAGTTTTTCCGCTATTTCTACACGCTTCTCTTCGCGGAGGATGCGGAGTTCAATCTGGAGTTCATTGAGTCCGTCACGAGTGAGGAGGATTTTTTTATCAGCCATAGGAGATAGTGGGTTATTGGATTAGCGTATTAGTCTGATAGTCTGGATAAGACTGAGTTAATTAGAGCAGATGAGCAGGAGAGTGATAGCTAGTTCAATACGAGCTACTCACCACTATCCTGCCAGTCTACTATTTTTTGGTCATCATAGCTTTGAATTCTGCGAACCGCAACTTGGGAATAGAGATGAGTAGTGTCTGAGCCTCTACTTGCATTACTACACGGATAGTACCATCATCTTTTGGAGGATTGAGATAAAAACTCACAAAAGGATAGGTTTTAGTTTCATTGATGACATAGATAGTCTTATCTATTGCCTGGAAGTTTTTGAGCCAAGTATTGTACGGGACACGACTTGCTATAACTACGATACCAAATTTTGGATCTGAATAGGTGGAGTACTCTGTACTTGCATCGAATATATAGAGGCTATAGATCCCATTATTTTTTGTGAGTGATAGATTCACCTTGGTGATTATCCTAGTGAGGAATTTTGCAGATATCGGTATAATCGTGTTTCCTGTGCTAGACTCCAGAATACCAGTGTTGGTATTACTAGTACTCTGGAGAGTTGCTGTCTGAATATTTGTTAGGGTCTTATTACTGAGCGCATCAATCTTTGCTTCGAGTTCTTTGATGCGATCTTCTGTTTTCCACTGAGATCTGAGTATCTCTATTGCGGCGGTTTCATTCGATA
>JACMPX010000040.1 GCA_014377245.1 Candidatus Altimarinota bacterium | reverse complement strand
CATGATATGACACTTGATATCCTAGGAGCTCACTTTGATCTGCCACATATGACTCCGCATCTCCACTTTGCCCTGCAATCAGGTTCTGATACTATGCTTGCTCGTATGAACCGCAAGCACACCTATGCTGACTTCAAGTCCCAAGTTGACTATCTCAGATCGAGAGATCCACTGTTCTCTATCTCGACAGATATCATCGTCGGGTTCCCAGGGGAGACTGAGGAAGAGTTCCAGGCAACGGTGACCGCTATGCGAGAGTGTCAGTTCGATGTTGCATTCATAGCTCGCTACTCAGCTCGGACAGGTACAACCGCAACCAACAGGTTCGAGGATGATATCCCAGCCAGTGAGAAGGCGAGACGATGGACGATACTCAATGATATCCTGCGTGAGACGGCGAGCGCTCGCAATCTCCTCATGGTTGGCAGAGTCGAGGAGATCCTGATATCATGAGAGTGAAAGGATGAGACTTGGGTCGGGCGAACTCGCAACTTCAAGGAGGTTTTCATACCAAAATTAGATGATATCAAAATCGGATATATCGTGAAGGTGCGGATCACAGAAGGGGACAAGTGGGTATTGAAAGGGGAGAGAATTGAATTAGTAAATTGTTAAGCCTCGCTTAATATTTCCTTAGTTGATTTTAAAAAATATTTTAAATCTAATATGAATTATATGTAACTTACTTTATACAGCAGAGAAAAATTCATTTCTAGAAGATTTACTTCAGATTGCTAAGAAGTATAAGTATAGTCAGTTTCATTATTATATTTTACAATTTTTCGGGAATTCTAAGTTGGATAATGCTAAATTATTGGATATAGTTAAAACCTAAATAATTCTTATTAAATATGACCTCCATCCTCCTCACTCTCCTCATCTCATACATTCTCTTGTTCCTCTACTCTCTGCGAATACGAGATAATTCCATCGTCGATGTATTTTGGGGTTTTGGTTTTGTACTGATTGCAGTCATATCGTATCTCCAGTCAGATTTACAGATATCACAGACTGTCGTCACGGCACTCGTATGCCTCTGGGGAGCTCGTATCGTATCGCATATCTGACTCCGAAAACTCAAAGAGCGACGAGAAGATGCACGATATGCCAAGTGGCGGGAAGAGTGGGGGAGTGGGTGGTATTTTGTCGTTCGGTCATTTGTCCAAGTGTATATGCTCCAGATGATCCTGATGCTCGTGGTTGCAACAGCGATACTGGTGGTGAATCTAGGATATATAGATACTCCAGAATGGCTTCTCATATGATGAGAGATCAGTTATAGAGTAGTATGGTGTATGATCTTTGGATCAGTAATTTCGTTTTTTGGTCTTATATTCGAGATGATTTCTGATATACAACTATCGAAGTTCATAAAGACCAAGAAGCCTGGAGAGATATTCGTGAACTGACTCTATCGATATTCTCGACATCCGAACTATTTCGGAGAGAGTATGTTCTGGCTCGGTATCAGCCTCATTGCTCTGCCGTATTCATATTGGTGATTGGTATCATTTTTCGTCATCACCATCCTACTCCTGTTCGTCTCGGGCGTACCACTCCAAGAGGCTAGATACGCAGGCAGACCAAACTGGGAAGAGTACAAAGAGAAAACAAGCGTCTTCGTGCCATGGTGGCCTCGGAAATAGCGAATAATCAAGAGTTGTATTCTCAGAAAAAAGTATACACTATATATGCTTATAATTTTTCTCTTATGATCAGATATCTCCTTCTCATCTCAGCTCTCCTCACGATCGGACTCACGACTCTCGTGAGTATACCAGGATCCCCATATCTCATCGGAGGCATGACACAGGCAGATATTTCTGCAATGTTTGCCACATCTGTCACACCTGCGGGATTTACTTTTGCGATATGGTCGTTGATATACCTCTCATGGATTATCGTCTGAGCTTATGTTGCCTTTTTCAAGAAGTGAAACGCAAAAATTGACACAAAGTCTCTCATTCTATTTTCTCTCGCCATATTCCTCACCGCCCTCTGGCTCATCCCATGGGGTAATCTATGGATCAGTACATCCCTCGTTATTATGCTCGCCATCCTCTCGCTCCTCGCGTATGTATTCTCTCGTACAAGATCTGAGAATACGATCATAAGATCTAGTATCGATATCACGCTCGGTTGGATTATCATGGCAACAGCACTGAATGTAACAGTATGGATGAGGTATATAGGCTGGTCACTTGGTTGAGCTACCGATATCTACTATGCTATATTCGCACTCGGTGCTATTCTCCTCATTGTATCTGAGCTCCAGTGTCGATATAGAACATATATCATATCAGGAGTATTTCTCTGGACACTGTTCGGAGTATATATGGCTCATCCAATACTCGAGATACAGGGGGCAGTTGTCATATATGCAGTCACTATCTGACTCTATATCATACAGTCTCTGAGAAATAAAAAAACAGCACTCAATGCTCTCAAGTTCTGGTAGTTTATTTTTACTTTTTTCTTTTTTCCTGTGAAAAACCATATTCAACCTCTAGTATTCGCAAATAAGCCATATTAGGGGCTTACATGTTAGCCCCTCGCTGTATCCGAGATCATGACTACGAGAGACTTTCTCATATATGTGATGATGACTATGGTATCATCGATATCAATCCCACTGATGGATCTGAGATCATTCGAGATCGTTAAGGGATGGGAAGACACTAGTTCACTGGGCTTTTTGCGAAGCTCGATACTCTGCAAGCAGAGACATGGTCAGAAACCACTAGCTATGAGGCGATCGCATGATCCGATATGGGATATTTAGTGGTCGAGTTCGATCAGATGTTCATAATGTGAGACCAGCACCTGAAGTTCACATTCACAACAAAGATCATCTGGAAGCTCCGAGATGGTGTATGGCAAGAGTCACTCTATCATAGCTCACTCATATCTATGGGGCCAGTATAATCCTCTCATCAACAAAAAATCCGAGTCATATGACTCGGATTTTTTTTAATCATTGAGATTATCCCTTGACTGACTCAGACTTGCGTACAGCGATGAAGTAAATATAGATACCGAATACTGCTTTTGCGAGGAGATCTGCAATAGTATACCCTACCTGTACTACTACCATAGCACTCGATCCCTCGAGTCCGAGGAGAGGGAGAATATAGACTACAGGATAAAAACACCACGTAGCAACGATGATCCATCTTGCTGTAACTATGAGGCTCCTGATCTCAGTAGGCTGATTCTTGATAGAGGCACTGAGTCCTATGAAGAGCTGATAGACGAGATAGACAAAAGGTAACATCCCGAGAAACCACCATAGGAGTTTCGTCGACATATCACTTGCACTCTCTCCTGGATAACCAAGAATGACCATGAGAGCGGCCATAACTCCGAACCAGAGTGACTTGGTGTACGTCTCTTTGCGTGAGAGTCCCATCACGAGGATGAGCTCAACAAGGAGGAGTGGCACAGTGAGGAGCCAGTCTACATATCGATATGCATGATTGAATGCTTGGCCTGTTACTGATATAGTATTACCAACTACTTCATACGCTCCATCCCAGCTATTGAATATACGAATATAGTGATATGTCGCAATTGCTGTGACGAGTCCTGAGATCGTGAGAGCTGTACGATACTGAGCCGCTACCTTGGAGCGCTCGAGCCAGAGAAATAGAGTCGCTGCACCCATACCTGCGATGGCAAATGAGAATGCATTGTACACAATATCAAATTGAGCTATGCTGATAACATCCATAGAGAAAAAGAAAAGAAATAAAAGCAAAAATATGTTATAGCTATTATGAGAGTTTGCAAGTCTATAATGGACTTATAGGATGATTCTGGATTGACGATTGTACTGATTTCCATTCTGAAATTACATTTTATCGAAATGTTTGCTTTTCACGAGAATTTTGCTATCATTTTGCTGATTTTATTTACTATTTTTTTATATTCATTATTATGGATTTCAAACAAGCACAAGATCTCATGAAGCTCCAGCAACAAGCCACCAAAATCCAAGATGAGCTCTCAAATACGCATATCGAGGCTGAAGTCGATGGAGTTGTAGTCACGATTGATGGTCAACTCAAGGTTGTCTCTACGGTAATCGAGGATACTTCCATAATGAAAGATCAGAAAAAACTCGAAAAAGCTATCACTGATGCTATCAATAAGGGTATGAAAAAAGCTCAGGAAATTGCTGCTAATCGAATGAAAGGAGTTATGAGTCAGATGGGTTTGAACTTACCTGGTATGTAGCATCTTTTCACTTTTTATGATTAAAAAGTAACAAAAATTGCTTCTTTTCGTTTGTCTTATAGTAATTCTTGAGTTTCTGGTTTGTTTTCTAGAATTTCAATCTAGGTAACATTTGGAATTCTCACAAATACTACTTCGATAGAATATCAAAACTCAAAAAAAGCAAAAATCTAAATCTAAATTCTAAACTCAAAATCATGTCCAATCCACAAATCCTCCTTTCCACTACTCTCGGAGACATCACTCTAGAACTCTTCCCTCAAGGAGCTCCGAAGGCTGTCGAGAACTTCGTCGGACTTACCGAGCAGTGATATTATGATGGAATCATTTTCCACCGCGTCATCCGTGACTTCATGATCCAGTGAGGTGATCCTACAGGAACTGGTAGCGGTGGTAAGAGTCTCTGGAATCGAGCCTTTGAAGATGAGTTCTCAGATACGACTCTGACCCATAAGAAGTGAGTGATTTCTATGGCAAATGCCGGACGCAATACCAATGGGTCACAGTTTTTCATCGTGACAGCACAAGATGCTTCATTCCTCGATCGTAAGCATACGATCTTCGGTCATGTTATCTCCGGTATGGATATTGTGGAGAAGATCGAAGCGAGTAAGACTGATAGGAATGATAAACCACTCGAAGAAGTGAAGATAATCAAAGCGATAGTAATATCAAAATAATATGAAAAATCCCTTGTTCTTCAAGGGATTTTTCATATTATCTTAGCTATGAACTATATTAGAAACAAAACATATAAAGAAAAATTTCGAGAGATATTTTATCGAATTCGTATCAATCCTTGGTATCAGCGTATTATACTTCTCCCACTTGGAGTGAGGATTTTTTTTGCTGTATTCTTATTTCTTTTTGGGATTGTAGGACTCCTCACACCTATCCCAGCAGGATGGCTCATGATTCTTGCATCGGGAATACTTGTATTTTGACTTAGAGTTATTTGACGTTATTCAGTGAGGGCATTTTTCATACTAAGACTACATATACTCTATGAATGGATACGATATAGGGTCAAAAAATAAATATAAGAATCCACTATTTTCTGAGAATAGAGATAAATATCAAAAATAAAAATATTGTTGAAAACAATGGGTAAATCCCTATTAGAATGAATCTAATCCATCATCACTATGCCACACACTACCCTCATTACTGGAGCTTCTTCTGGTATTGGACTCGAGCTCGCTCGTGTAGCCGCTCGTCACGGAGATGATATCATCCTCGTAGCACGCAGTCGACCCAAGCTCGAGATCCTCGCTTCTGAGCTCAAAAAGGCTCACGGCGTGAAAGTCCATATCATCGAGAAGGATCTCTCTCTTCCGAGTGCATCTAAAGAGGTATTCACCGAAGTGAGCGCTCTCTGACTCACTGTCAATCACCTTATCAATAATGCTGGATTCGGAGATTTTTGAAAATTCTCTCTTACTGATTGAGACAAGGAGGGCCAGATGATCGACCTCAATATAAAGTCACTCACTCATATGACGAAGCTCTTTCTCCCGAGTATGATAGAGGGAAAATATGGCCGTATCATGAATCTTGCATCGACTGCAGCATTTCAGCCAGGTCCTGGTATGGCTGTATACTTTGCGACAAAGGCCTATGTCCTATCATTTTCTGAGGCGATCTCAGAGGAACTCCTCTCTACATGAGTCACAGTCACTGCACTCTGTCCTGGTCCTACTGAGTCAGGATTCGCGGCAGTATCTCACATGGATAGCTCAAAACTCTTCCAGTGAAGAAAACTTCCCACTTCCCGAGAAGTCGCAGAGTATGGATATCATGCGATGATGCAGGGTCAGGTCGTTGCAGTACATGGATGGATGAACCTTATACTCACAGAGTTTGTGAGATTTACTCCACGATTTCTTATCCGAAAGATTGTCTGAAGCATGCAAAAAAAAGCATAAATCTCCTATGAAAATCCTCGATCGGTGAATCATGCGTAGATCCAAAATCTGTCTCGTATGTAGTTGTCCCTTTTCTATGAGAAAAAAGTGGAAAAAAGACTAGTAATCTATACTATAGTACTGAGAAAAATGGAAGAAAAACAAAAAATCATCCTCGTTTGGTACAAGCGGGATCTTCGTATAAGTGATCATCGCCCTTTGACTGATGCCATGATATTATGAAAAAATAAAAATATTCCAGTGATTGCTTTCTATAGTTTTGAGTCTCGTGTGACGAGTGCTCCTGATTTTTCAGATTTTCATAGGCAATTTATCGAGAATTCACTCACAGATCTCAATGAGTCTCTTCGCAATATTGGTGTGTCACTCATAATATTCGAACGCAATATTTCGGACGTTATCAAATATATTCTCAATGTTTATGATGTGGACTGTGTTTTTTCTCATGAAGAGACTGGCAATGCCATAACCTATGAGCGAGATATCATGATGGGGAAGTATCTCAGATCCAAGAATATAGTATGGACTGAGTATCCGACCAACGGCGTCGTGAGGCGACTCTCATCTCGTGACGACTGGACTCGCCTCTGGCAGAGTCGCATGATGATACCGATACTCCCTCCTCCTCGGTGACAGGAGTATTGCTATACTCAGATTGTTGGAGATGATTGGCAACATAATATGGATAACCCTCACATCCAGGCTTGATGAGAAAAAGAATGACAAAAAATACTAGCATCATTTCTCGTATCCCGAGGTCGGAAATATATGGGTGGTATGAGTCGTCCGATAGAGTGACAAGAGGCGAGTTCTCGAATATCGGTATATCTCGCCTATGGATGTATATCACTGAAACAAGTAGTTCATATGACTTGGGCTCGTATG
>JACMPX010000039.1 GCA_014377245.1 Candidatus Altimarinota bacterium | reverse complement strand
GAGATATCTGAGAGGGCATCTATATCTATGAGGAAATTTTGTCCAAGTACCTTTTTAGCTTTTGGAATCTTTGAAAAATTACGAATTTCATCCTCAGATATGGATCCTTCACGATTATGTATTCATTTGTACATTCACTTCGCAGGATCTCAACTTTCTTGAACTTCTTGTTTATGAAAAATTCCTGATTTCACGGTATTTTTTTTATAGATCTGCATTATTTAACGATTTGTTTGTTGTATCCTGTCATTTTGGAGACAGCTCTTGCGAGGATTTTTTGATATGTATGCCAGCTTCCGAGGACACGAGCGTAGGCTCACTTTACTTCTGTAGCCCATTTGTCAGTACTATTTTTCTGATTTTTGGAGATACCATCAGACATCATGATATTCTGGAGATATTTCCATCATTGGATCTTTTTATTTGCGGTATCTCGACAGAGTACTTGTGGATAGGTGTTTGTTGTTGTGATGATAGGGATACCTCAGCCCTCATTCAGCTTGGACTCCAATACTCAGAATGTACATATATTATCATATATTGATGCTATTTTCTCTGTACAATTTTTGATAGTTTCAATCCATATGGCAGGGTTAGGTTCTCGAGTTTTTTGGAGTTGCCTCATATATTTCTGGATATCGAGATCCACTTTGTTGTAGCTGAGATTCACGGCTATGAGATAAGAAAGGATCTCTGCTGTGATAGGCTGATTGTTAGAATCAAAAAAATCACCCTGAGGACAGACAAAATCAGTGATACTATTTGGAGTTTCTCAAGATTTCCCAGACCGGGCATCGATACATCGGATCACCTGACTCCTGAGAGTTGCAGAATCTGGGAGGTCAACCTTGATATCACATCACTCAGCAAAAACGTATTCTATTGAAAAGAATCCGATTATGACAGCTATGAGAAGTAAAGAAAATCGATACATAGATAGTTATTTATGTTCATTATCACTGCTATCTTCTATTTCATTTGGTTTTTTATCTCGGAGTTTTTTGACCCCATAGAGCGATGCGATGATACCACCGAGAATCACACCTGTTACTACTGTATCCATAGTTCTGATACCTTTTTTGGCGACATTTTCTGATTTTTCTTCGAGTGTATCCGCCAGAGGATATACTGGGCTATTTTCAGGATTTTTTTTCTTAAATGGAAACATGATTGCAGGATTTAGGAACTATTATCTATCTACTTTGATTGACTTGGATATGAGTGTGAGCTTGGGTATAGTTATCATGATGACATTGTGTTCGACGGTGGCTTTGATCTCATCGAATCCGAGATTCTCAGGCAGGATAATCGATCGTGAGAATGCCCCGTAAAAACACTCTTCCACAAGCATACGACGAGAGTCTAGATATATTGGTGATTCTTTGCGATTACCAGACACGGTGAGAATATTACGAGAGAGTCCGATATCGATATCAGCAGGATCCACTCCCGCGATCGGAGCTACTATGATGATCGAACTCGGCGTATCGAGTATATCTACAGCAATCTGTCAGATATCAGTTTCGTGATCATGATTATCATGGATATCCACATCGATATCTTGACTATTGTGATGTTCTGACACAGGATGAGTATTGTGGCTTGGATATATTGTTTTGTTTGATTTGTCTGTATCGGTTACACCGTATATCTTGAACATATTGATAAAAAAAGATACCCATATAGTATGAGATTACCTCGTTTTTGCAACTTTTTAGTACATTATAGAGAGAATAGAAACTACGGTGTGATTCTCTCTTTGAGACTCACTGAGTAGTTACTATCGTTTCTCTGCAATGAGTTTTTCATATTTTCGCATGATAATATCATTCGACAGGGATCTCTTGAGAGTATTCTTACCAGAGTTTTCTAGATCACAGAGAGACTGACCAAGATTACCCAGATGGCTCGGATGTATGAGTGTTGCACCCTCGTGATAGTCAGAGAGCGATGCTATATCTGATATGAGGAGTGGAATATGATGAGATCTAGCGAGTTCGATACGTGGTCCTCCAGCATAATAGGCTCCGACATAGAGCCAACCACTTGCGTGCATATATAGAGTCTCTTGTCACTCTCAATCGAGAGTCCCTATGATTCGTACGAACCCAGTGAGTGATAGCTGTTGTATTTGTAGCGATACATCTCTGAGCTCAGTCAAAGCTAGTCGTCACATCAATATAAGTATATGATTACCATTACTATCACGGTAGTCGCGATATCATCTGATGAGTGTATATATACCTGACTCGCTGCCATAGCTCCCATCATAGAGCCAGTATGGTCCTGATATCGAGAGCTGACTGAGAGTATGTCGATCTCACTTGATCAGAGGGAGAGTGAGATATGGTATGATCTCTATGTCCTTCTCTTGGACATGATTGATCTCTACTGCCTCTTGTCCAACACTGAGCGATGGAACTATGATTATATTTTGTTTATTATGGTTCTTATTTTTGAGTCTGAGCCACTTTTGAGAGAAGTTTTTTTCACTCTTTGGATAGAGGATATCTGTATGATCCCAGATATGAGAGAGTGTTGTGATACTCGTATCATAGGGTTCATAGGATGAGAAGTTGACACAACGAAATATTTCCTGAATTCATCTGACACTCAGACGTTTATCTCAACGCCACCATACTGACGGTGAGACTACAACGGATCTACCATTCTCTGGACAATCCTGATGTGAATAGTGTATATAGCTCATACGATCTGTGGGATGGCGATCTATCCAGAGATCGACCCAACTGCTCGCATAGCGAGTTATCATGGGGTCAATAGGAGATGCAGATCGGATATCTATGATGAGGTGCATTGCGACATTATGAGAAAAAATGAGGAAAAGTCGAGAAGAAAAATATATTCTCTCTTCTAATATTTGCATTATATTTTCAATAGTGCTAAAGTATCTCAGTATTCTTAATATTTTTCTATGTTATACAACTCTCGACTCCGCTATACACTCTATGGAATGATCGCCTCCGCATCACTCATATCTATCTCAGCTCAGGCAGCTGGTCCCGATGGTGTATTTGGTGATTATTTCACCAATATGACGACTTCATGTGGTGCCAATGAAGCAATAACAGGATTCAATACGGCTCCTGCTACATACGGCATGCGTATCTGTACTACATTCCAGTCAATTGTATGATCAGTACTCGGTACTGGTATATCTCCTACTGGGTCTGCAGTGGTATGATTCGCGCCTATCACAGGTGCGCCTAT
>JACMPX010000038.1 GCA_014377245.1 Candidatus Altimarinota bacterium | reverse complement strand
TGTACTTCTTGATTTCTTCGAAGAATGTACTTTTCCCCTCTCGTTCGATCTGAGCGGAAATGAACTCCAAAGTATCGCCTAAGATAGCAAGGCCTCGATCGATCGTCTCATAGTCGATCACGAGTGGTGGCTCGATGCGGATCGTCTTGGCAGAGTTCAGTGTACCACCGACGAGAACTCATCGCTTGAATAACTCTGATGCTACCTGATATCCGATCTCCTTCGACGTGAAGTGTTGTCCGATGAGGAGTCACTTACCCGTGACTTTTTCATAGATTTTCGGATACTTCTTCACAAATGTTTGGAGTTTCGCCATCATATAGTCTCATTTTTCTCTTGCTTGCCCTGCGAGATCATCTCGGAGCATGACCTGTATCCCTGCGATCGCAGCACTGCATGCGAGTGCTCCACCTCCAGTCGTCGTCGTATGGATGAACGGATTGGGGTACATCATACATTGCCAAATCTCGGCAGTGGAAACGAACGCTGATATCGGCATCACACCTCCACCGAGCGACTTCCCGAGAGTCATAATATCAGGAACGACATCCCAGTGATCCACGCCAAATATCCGACCCGTACGACCGAGCCCCGTCTGTACTTCATCCGCGATAAGGAGTGCTCCATGCTCACGAGTGATCGCTCGTACTCGTGGCCAGTAGTCATCTGGTGGGACTATGGCTCCAGCTTCTCATTGGATCGGTTCGATGATGACTCCTGCGATTCCTATACCGAGCTTTTTGCAGGTCTCGAGCTGAGCTTGCATAGCATCTGCATTGCCATATTCGACGAAATATACTGGGCCTCCGTACATCTGCCCGACAGGATCACGATAGAGAGCTTTCCCCATCATAGAGAGAGATCCCATAGTTTTGCCGTGGAACGCATTGATCGTCGAGATAAATGCTGACTTTTTGGTATACATCTTCGCGAGTTTGATCGCTCACTCATTGGCCTCTGTTCCACTCGCACAGAAAAATGAATACTGTAGATCTCCTGGCGTAATCTCAGCAATCAGGCGAGCAAGAACTCCTCTGAGTGGATCTATGAGCTCCTGTGATGGCATAGGACAGCGAGCGAGCTGAGCGGCTACAGTCGAGATGATATCCGGATGTGACCATCCATGTGAGAAGAGTCCATAGCCACCAAGCCAGTCGATATATTCTCGTCCGAGCACGTCAGAGAATACTGCTCATTGTCATGTATATTCAGTCGCGGCCCACATCCCTCACTGAGTGACAGATTTACGATTCTCGAGCCATCACTTGTTGAAGTGTTGAGAGAAGTTATGGAGCGACTCTGAGATAATCCACTCAGATTTTTGCTTATCGGGATGTTTGTCGAGTTTGATTATGTCCGTCCAAGTATTGGCATATTCGAGAGCGGTAGAGAGAGTTGTAGGCATGAGAAGTGTATAGAATAAAATTCGATTTTAATCCAGTGGATTAAAGACAGATACAGACTACACTACTTTTCATAGGAAAGCGAGGAAAGAGAAGAAAAATCATTTGACTCTCTATCAGAAAATTGGAAAAGATATAAGAATCTACAAAATATATGTGTCTAGAAATTGATAATACTACTAATATTATTACTACACTTTCTAGAAAAATTCTAGAAAAATTCTAGAAAAGCTAGAATTCGCTCAATCACATTAACATCTATATCAAAATTGAGGAACAACTAATATGGTAAGAGGCGTCTTGCAGACTCACGTACACTAGTGAGAATAGTAGATAAGACTATGTTAGCTTTGACTGAATAAATGGATAGAGTTCTGTTAACTTGAAGATCTCTTTGAAGAGGATAGTACAAATCAGGAAAAATATCATCTTCTGATGGCCGAAGCAAAAATCCATCTGCAAAGACTCAATCTATGAAAATCTAAAACACTATGCGATACAGTGTTCTAGATATATAGATATACTACATCAGTTATATGAGATATTCATTATTAGTACTTTTATCGAGAGGATTATCGAAAACAACATAATCCATTTAATACTCTATAATATAGGCTATTACTTGTCAAAAATTTTCTTATACTCTCCATATCATTCTCTTTCTAGATCAGCGACTGGAACAAATCGGAGTGCTGCAGAATTCATACAGTATCTCTTACCTCACTTATCTCTTGGTCCATCATCGAATACATGTCCGATGTGTGCACCAGAGAGAGCTCATCTGACCTCTGTACGAGATGAGAAGAATCAATTGTCCTCATGGAAGGAGATATTCGCAGGATTAATTGGACGAGTGAAGCTCGGCCACCCAGTCCCAGAATCGAACTTGTCGAGTGATGAATAGAGTGGCACTCCGCTCACAATATCTACATATATGCCTGCTTGCTTATTATCGTGATAGTCATTCTCAAAAGGTCGCTCAGTAGCACCCTCTTGGGTGACAGCATACTGGATTGGAGTGAGTATAGCTTTGAGCTCTTCTTTTGTTGGGAGTTTTTTCATAGCTTCTGTTGGTCATGATAGATTAGTTCCTACCAACTTTTCTTTTTTTGTGGTGTAGTGATAGTCTTCTCCCCAGATTTTCTGTTGGTACTCTGGGCGACCAGATCCAGAGGTATATATCTTGTAGTGGAGTGGATTGAGTCGATAATAGTTCTGATGATAGTCCTCAGCTCTATAAAACGATACATATGATAATATGGGTGTCACGAGGCGACCAGAACCGAATCTTGCAGACTTCTCGAGTTCTGATTTTGACGACTCAGCTATTTTTTGTTCTTCAGGATTCTGATACCATATTGCAGACGTATACTGTGGTCCTCGATCGACATACTGTCCGCCATCATCTACAGGATTGGCAGTCCGCCAGAATATCTGGAGGAGATCATCATAGTCAATAATCTGAGGATCATAGATGACCTCTACTGCTTCACGATGACTCGTCTCCCCTCGACCTACTTGCTCATAGGTAGGATCTATCTCACTACCACCTGCATACCCACTGACTGCATCGATCACACCTGGATATTTTTCAAATGATGACTCTGCACACCAGAAGCATCCAGCAGCAAAATATGCTCGCTTGTACTCTAGAGGATTGCTACCTGATTGTGTTTGTATATTTGTAATAATGGGAGATGGATTATAATAGGCTCTGATTTGTGGCCATTTCCACCAAAGGAGAGAGCTGAAGATGA
>JACMPX010000037.1 GCA_014377245.1 Candidatus Altimarinota bacterium | reverse complement strand
GCAAATAAAAAGATCCAATGATGGAAATATCTCCAGAATATCATGATGTCTGATGGTATCTCCAAAAATCAGAAAAATAGTACTGACAAATGGGCTACAGAAGTAAAGTGAGCCTACGCCCGTGTCCTCGGAAGCTGGCATACATATCAAAAAATCCTCGCAAGAGCTGTCTCCAAAATGACAGGATACAACAAACAAATCGTTAAATAATGCAGATCTATAAAAATACCGTGAAATCAGGAATTTTTCAAAAACAAGAAGTTCAAGGAAGTTGAGATACTGCCAAGTGAATGTACAAATGAGTACATAATCGAGAAGGATCCATATCTGAGAATGAAATTCGTAATTTTTCAAAGATTCCAAAAGCTAAAAAGGTACTTGGACAAAATTTCCTCATAGATATAGATGCCCTCTCAGATATCTCAAACAGCCTAGATGTACTAGGGAAACATATAATCGAGGTGGGTCCATGATATGGTGCACTGACTGACTATATCCTTGATCAAAACCCTGGCTCTCTCGATCTCGTAGAACTCGATAGAGATATGATCAAAATACTCGAAGATAAATATACAAGTGCGGATCTCGCTATCCATCATATTGATATTCTCAAATTTATTCCTCCATATGAGCAATATTCTGTTATTGCGAATATTCCCTACTATATCACGAGTCCGATTTTGTTCCATTTTCTCTATAATATAGAGAATTCACCTGACGAGATGATTATCATGATGCAAGAAGAGGTAGGTGAGAAGATACTCCATGGCAGAGCTCGCAAGCCGCATCACTCATTCATCTCACTCTCTATGGAAGAGGCTTGTGAGGACATCGAGATTGTTCGTTATGTCGGACGTACTAGTTTCGATCCTCAACCTCGCGTAGACTCTATCGTACTCAGGTTCCAAGTGAGAAAATCTAGGAACCGAGAACAAGAAAAATTCCTCATGAATCTCTGGAAAGTAGCCTTTGCTCATCCACGCAAGACGCTCCTCTCGAATATGAAGTGAAGTACATATAGTCTCAACTCAATTCGAGACACAATAGTCAGACTCGGCTATGATGAGCGAGTTCGGGCTGAGGCGATCCGACGGGAAGATTGGCAGAGTTTTCTCTAAGGAAATTTTGCTTCTTTATTTTTTTGAGTTTTTCAATTCTATCAATGCAGTTTTTCGAGAAAATTTCAAATGTTTCTTAATTTGGAATTTTGGAAAACTAAATGGAAACAAAATCCAAAACAAATAAACGGCAAATAAAAACTTTATATACTTTTGGTTACAAAAGTATATAAAGAATATATTGAAATACATCATTCATCTACTTACTATGAAACAAAAATACTATGCCGTCTGGCAAGGCCGTACTCCAGGTATATTCTCTAACTGGGAGGAGTGCAAAAGATCTGTGGAGGGATACGTCTGAGCTCAGTACAAGTCATTTGCAAGCCAAGAGGAGTGCAAGGTAGCACTCAGACGACCTGCATCTGAGTATATCGGAACTACTACGAAGCTAGGAGCACCTACAACCCACTCGAGTCAAAGATATGGTACGCCAATCATAGAAAGCATATGTGTGGATGGTGCATGGAATACCATCAGTGGATGGTGCGAATACCAGTGAGTCATGACACACGATGCAGCAACAAAAATACTCGCTGGATGACCATATGCGGATGGAACGAACAATATCGTCGAGTTCCTCGGGCTTGTCCACGCACTCAAATATTGTAGTGAGAATGAGCTCACACTCCCAATCTACACCGATAGCATCACGGCGATCTCATGGGTAAAAGCAAAAAATGCGAGGACCAAGCAACCGAGAAGTGCTAAAAATATGGAACTCTTTGTACTCGTCGATAGAGCTATCCTCTGGCTCAAGTCCAACGAATACAAAAACCCCATACTAAAGTGGGAGACGAAGGCATGGGGCGAGATCCCTGCAGATTTCGGGAGAAAATAAAAAACTAATGATAATCAGTTTTTATACTTTTTTCAACTTCACCATGAAAAATCATTCCGTTTCATCACTCGGAAGTATACGTACTGCTCTGGATAACAGTGGTGAATACTCTGTATTGCGACCGAATGATGCGAGTCCATGCATCCATCATGAGCGATCTGAGAGCCCGATATCAATACTCTCGATACTAATATCATCATGAGTAAAGAGAAAATCTGTTATGACTCCCTCATTTTCCTCAGGGGCGAGTGTACAGGTAGAGTAGACAAGAATACCTCATACTTTCAGATGATCCCAAGATACTTTTAGGAGTTCACCTTGGAGTTCAGATTTTCGGATTATATTATCCAGTGACCAGAATCCATAAGTCTTCTCATTATCGAGAGATATCCGTCCCTCAGCAGAACATGGAACATCGAGCAATATACGGTCGAACTCTATATCTGTTGTCTCATCTACGATCGTGACAGCGGCTCCGGTATCGGATAACCAGTGTCTAGCATCCATCTTGACTCCTGTGACAATAGTAGCTCACTGGAGTGCACAATTGTAGAGGAGTTTATCATATCGGATTTGGTTCTGCTCGATCGCGTATATGCTCCCTCGGTTTGCCATAATCATAGCGAGTTGTGTTGTCTTGGATCATGGAGCCGCACAGACATCGAGAATTGACTCACCTGATTGTGGATCGAGGACAAGTGCTGGGAGCTGAGATGCGATAGATTGGAGATATATTTTTCCTTCATAGAATGACCGAGTTCACTTGATCGCATACTCATGTTCACGATCAAATACATAAGATCCATGTATTGAGCCGAAAGGTTCGAGTATGATTCCTTTTGATTTAAACTCCTCTATCACATCCACTCCATCAGTTTTGAGAGTATTGAGACGAAGTGATCATTTGCGATTTTTCGCGAAAGATGCGATGACTCAGTCATAATGAGAACCGAGTATAGTTTTGAGACGAGAAGTGAGGAGTGATGGGAGCATAGGATAATAATGAGAGATCGACACTCTATAGCAAAAAAGCAAAAAAGCAAAAAAATATCCCAATCAAGTAAAATAGATTGGGATATTTAAATATATATAATGTAGATATTTCAAAATTCAGAACTCAAATTATCCTAGTATGGATTAAATACGCTTGCGAAGAGAAAACATCAGTCCAAAAGCTATGAAGAATGCAGCGAGTATAAGTACAATAGTCTCAGCAGGTCCAGTTTGAGTTTTTGTGATTTCTGGTGTAACTTTAGGTTTTACGGGTGTGACTGGTGTCGTAGGATTGATAATTACTGTAGCTGCAGAAAGATTGTAGGCCACACACTCATAGTTTGTTTTTGCTGCACCTTCATTACCAGCTCCATCTATCGCATGAGCGACAATAGGATATTTCATCATACCTACGAGATCTCCATTTTTACGATCTGTCTTTGTGAGAGTATATCCTGCACCGAGATCTGCCTCTAAAAATCTGACCTTTTGTCCTGCTCAGAGGATATATTGCAGCTTGGTAGAGCCAGTCTGGCTAGGAGCCCAGATGATATCACTACTTGACTTCCAGAGTTTTGACTCATCAGTTGGAGATGCAATCCATGTCGTAGCACCGAATGATATCATATTTGGATTTTTTTGTTCGCTCTGATAGGCGATCATGAGTACAGTTGTATTATTAGTCCAGTTGTCAAAAAGTCATGTCAACCTCTTTCCTACAGTTACTGATCATCCATCAAAACACTCATCACAACTATTAGTACCAAATGCTGCATTCGATGCACAAGTCACTGACCTCTTTTCACCGAGACTCATCGATGTATTTGCAGTTGGAGTGTTCATCTGGACGGTTGGAGCAAGCACTGGAGATGTCGGAGATACGACAATATCACCGGTAGCTGCGAAGGCGACTCCAGTAGTTAGAGTTGCAATAGCGAGAAATGAGAGGACTTTTTGCATAAAAAAATAATTAGAATGTAAGAAACTTGTCAAAAACCATTGTATAATTCATTGTGTAAATGTCAAAAAAAATATTGTGAAATTAATGTTTTTGACTACAATATTTGTACATATATCTTATAATAATATTTCTCAATATGTTAACAAATCTACAACAAGAGCTCTACAAAGCGACAAATCATATGAAATCAGAGCTAGCGAAACTCCAGGCCTGACGAGCCAACCCTGCGATTGTCGAGGATGTCTACGTGATGGCATATGGAGTCCTCGGTCCACTACGAAATATAGCTGTAGTATCTATCATGAACGCTAATACCATAGTGATACAACCATGGGATAAAACATTGATCCGTGACATAGAAAAAGGCATCAGTGACGCCAAAATAGGACTCAACCCATCTAATAATGGTGAAACTCTCATGATAAAAATCCCACCACTCACAGAAGAGCGACGAAGAGATCTTACCCGAATAGCAAGTCGACTTGGTGAAGAGGGCAAGGTCGGTGTCCGCAATATCAGACAGGAATTCAAGAAAAAAATTGATAAATCAAAAGCAGATAAGATAATCAGCGAGGACGAAGCAAAAATCCATGAAGCAACTCTGCAAAAAGAAATCGATAAATCCATCAAAGAGATCGAAGAAATGCTCAAGGTGAAGGAAGTAGAGATCATGAAGGTCTAGGGATAACTCTGTAACATAGTCCTGTAAATTGCTCACCACCTATTCCCATTCTAGTTGTGCTACTGCTAGACTCTTCACTCTGAAGGGTCTCTTTGTCGAGTGAACGAAACAAATCATAGTCACTGACTCTGATACCGATATCATTATATTGCGACAATTTGCAAAGATGGTAATTAGTACTCCAGTACACATTTTAGGAGGACTGGGAGATTTTTGGATGATGTTGGAGGCTCCGGTCGGTTTTTTTGTGATACCAGCCTCACTACTCGAAACGAGTGGAGATATGAATTATCTCAGACGACACTCACTCTATGAAGTCAGCAGAGGGAGCGAACAGTCAATCGATATCGTGATAGCTCAACTTATCGAATTCGGATATACACATGCATCACACCTCGGAGAGCTCGCCACATATCGTCGTGAGGGCAGTATCGTGACCATCACAGATGCCCATAGTGGCAATACTATCCATATCGAGTGGTTCGATACTGAGATCGATTCTATTGTAGAAATCGACTTTCGATCAGGCGAACGAAGATATAGGAACAATATCAGTATCAAAAATCAGAATCTAGAAACAACACCAATAGAACGAAAGATTGGAATTTTGAATATTGAATTATTAGAATGACTAGGGAAAAATAGTTACCAAAATATAATACTTTTTGGCTGTGACTTTTTACCATATATTGAGTCTTTACGAGATTATGCGAATATTCACTATACAGATTTCCATAGGGATGATGCGATATCACTCTGAGTTGATATACCGAATGTAGAGCATATCGATGCATTTCTCGGATTTCTCAGAGAAGAGAGATGAACACAACAAGTAGTCGTTTATACCAAATTCGTCAAAACTGTACAAGAATTCGTAGAATTCCATAAAATAGCTAATATCTCGGTTATCGAGGTGACAAAATGATGAATAGAGAGCTGTATTATGAAAGATATTACCATAATAAGTGACGATATAGTATGAAAAGTATTCGTCAGAACTAGGAACAAAAAATCAATTGCCAAACATCTCGATCTCCTCCTCTCACTTGCACCTGGTGATCTCGTGGTGCATCGTGAACACGGAATTGCACTATTTCACTCTGTGACAAAAAAGAGTACTGGCAATCTAGAAAGAGAATACCTTGAGTTACATTATGCCGAAGGAGACAAATTGTTCGTCCCACTCACTGAGATCTATCGAGTGAGCAAATACCTCGGCAAGTCTGATGTCGAACTGACAAAACTCTCGGGTAAAGAATGGGAGCGGACGATGAATAAAACTACCGAAGAAATCGAGGCAATCGCACTCGATATATTGGAGACGAATGCCAGACGTTCTCTCGCGAAATGAAGATCTTTTGCGATTTTTCGTGATAAAGAAAAAAAGTTCCAAGATGCATTCGCTTATGAATATACCAGAGATCAGACGTCAGCTATAGAGGAGGTATTCACGGATATGGAGTCAGAGCTCGCTATGGATCGCCTCATATCGGGTGATGTGGGATTTTGAAAAACTGAGATTGCGATGAATGCCATTTATAAGGCAGTCCTCTCAAGTACTCAAGTCGCTGTGATCTCTCCCCTCCTCGTCCTTGCTGATGAGCACTATGAAACATTCGTAGATCGACTTGCCCCTTTTGGTGTACGAGTGGGTATCATGACTCGTATGAACTCAGGTCGTGAGATAGCTATGACACTCGAGGATCTGAAGAACGGCAATATCGATGTTGTCGTCGGTACTCATCGCCTCCTATCCGAAGATGTGAGATACAAGCGACTTGGACTCCTCGTGATCGATGAAGAACACAAGTTCGGAGTCACACACAAGGAACGTATCAAAAAAATCCGAGCCGGTATCGATATTCTCGCGCTCTCAGCTACTCCTATTCCGAGATCACTCAATCTAGCACTCTCAGGACTCAAGAAAATATCGATCATCGCAACTCCCCCGAAAAAGAAAAAACCCATCGAGACTATCATCACGAGATGGGATGAAGGAGTGATCGCACATGCAATCAATAATGAAATACATCGCGGAGGACAAGTGATCATACTTCACAACCGTATCCGTGGTATGGATGCTCTCGCGAAGGAGATTGAAGAGATCATAAAAACGACTACCTCGCGGTTTCCTAAAAAAGAAAATAATGTATGAGAAATCCGGGAGGGAGGCACTGTCTGAGGGATGAAGAAATCAGATAAAAAGAAAAGCGAAGTCAATACTAAGCGAGTTTGACTCCCTAATGATGCTTTTGATACTTTTGGCAGCAAAAGTATAGCGAATGGAGTCTGAAATAATAATCCTCAGATTATCATAACTCATGGTCAGATGCCAGGTGAAGATATAGAAAACCGTATCCACGCCTTCAAAAAAAGAGAATATGATATCCTCCTCTCGACCACCATCATCGAGAATGGAGTCAATTTCCTCTCGGCCAATACCATCATCATCATTGATCCCGAGGAGTTCGGTCTCGCGAGTCTACATCAGTTGAGAGGAAGAGTCTGACGCAAGGACGCAGACGCATACTGCTATCTGATGTACCGAAAACCCGAACTCAGCCGAGACGAGAAGGAACGACTCATCACGATCGCCAACAATACCCATCTCGGTGCAGGATTCGAGATTGCGATGCGAGATATGGAGATCCGAGGGGCTTGAGATGTCCTCGGAATCAAACAATCTGGAAAATCCAAGGATATTGGTCTGACACTATATTTTCGACTCCTAGAAGAGCGGATAGCCGAGTTGCGTGAAGAAAAAAAGAAACGCACTCTCACCAAGATAGAACTCGATATCTCATATATCCTTCCTGATGAGTACTTCTTATCTGAGGCTGACAAGCTCAACTTTTTCAGAGAGATCGAGTCACTCGAGACTCTTGAAGAGCTCGATGATATGGAAACAGAGATGCAAAACAAAGAATTCTCAAACCTCTTCCTCCTCATCCGATCACGACTCATCTTGTCTGAGTATGGCGTCGTGAAGGTCTCAAAGATCGGACTCAACTATGTATTCGATCTAGAAGATCATACTACTGTTGCTGGTGCCAAGAGATTTCTCGATCATTTCGATCGGGACAATGATATGATTCTCTTATCTGTGAAAAAGCTACGTATAGAAACAAAACACTGGAAAACTGTCGAAAAATTCCTTGAATATATAAATATATAGAAATATATTTCCTATTTTGTCTATGCGAAATATGAAGAAAATCCTCATAGAAAGAAGATTTTCTTCTCATATTGAGATATGATGGTTTTATGCGAAACCTCATTCTTATCATCACATCTACAACTCTATGTATTGGAGTTGGATTGTATTTCTTATTCTTTTATTCTCCGAAGAATTGGAATATAGAATATAGTACTATGGCGAACACTGGAGCCGATACCTATGCTAACAAAAAAGCACAAATCGAAAAAATCAATATCCAGGATTCTAAAATAGCCAACATGGCAATCCAAGATAGCAATATTGAGCTCTGTACAACTCTATCCACTCCTGAACAACAGATTGAGTGTCGTGACACTATCAATATAGCAATTGCCCAGAAGAACTGAAATATAGAACTCTGTGATGGTATCACATCAACAGGATCTGCTATCGAGTGTCGCGATAATATCAGGTCTGACCGAGCTATATCGAGTCACAACAAGATACTATGTGATAAAATATCTAATAGCGATAAAAAAGAATTCTGTCAAAATACAATAGATAAGTACTCTTATGCTAATGAAGTGCAATCAGGATCATTGACCCAAGAATTCTGTACCAGTCTCGGTAATATATACCAGTCTGAGTGTATGAATAGAGTCGTATTTAATGATGAATCTCAGCTATCAGAACAGGCTATAGTCAGTAGTGATATGAGTATCTGTGATAGAATCACGAATATAGAACTCAAGAATAACTGTCGTAATACTATCAATCTCAAGATCGCGATCAGTACAAAGACAAATAATACGTGTAGTGATATAAATGTAAACAATGATAGGGCCTACTGTGAGTCACAACTATCGAAAATAAATGATATGACCAACTATAAGAGTGCCATGAAAAACTGAGATATAGATACTTGTAATAAGATAGTAGATACTCGAGTACAATCTGATTGTCATGATAAGATACTCCTCTCTAGTATCAAAACTAGCAAAGATATATCACTCTGTGGATCTCTCATCAATACGAAGCTGATATCTCCTTGTCAGCAAATAGCTCAATAAATATGTCCAGAATCATACTAATCATCTCCATACTAATCTTAACCTACGCTACAGTGGATGCAGCGGTTGGGCCATGACGAGGACCAGGTCCCATATCTGCGGCCCAATTCATTCCTGGGAACTATATAGATATGACTGGATCCAATACGAGTGTGCGATTCGATATAGCGAGTGAACTCTATGGATATGATGCATATTCTCCATATTTAGTTAGTAGTTCGCGAGATTTTGAGGGGACATTCTATGGATCGAAAATAGGATGGATCATGTTCTCGACTGGTACCTATCAGGTCTCTCTGGACTGTGGAACTCAGTCACTCTCTATGCTAACCGCTGATTGTACTCTCTCAGGAACTGGCTGGAGTGAACTGATAGGAGATGTAGGATTCGGTGGTGTCAAATACAATCATACTACTGGTCTCCTGATAGGATATGTGACTACATATGCATGAGATGTAGACCTCACCAATATAGCGCTCCCACTCGTACCAGCCAAACTCAACCAGACTAATATACTAGCAGATAATCTCTCTACATTATCGATCTCCAATTCATGGATCTATGGCGGTGGTCTCACGAGTTGGCAGATTCGCAAACAAGTCATCGGATTGCCGAGTACCATGACGAACACAGTATGAAGTAGTGCTGGTATATTCTCGAGTATTGATCTCTCTCTCTCAACTACCTACCAAGTGAGAATCACGGATACCAACCATAGTGTGACCAATATGCTGATTACGGTATTACCCGCGACCCTATCGACCGACATCGAGACGGCGTCATATGCTGCGGATTCATTTTGTGTGAGTAACCCTGCCCATACCGCTTGTCCTGATGGTGGTGTGAGATTTCCATCCACAATGATGCAGATTCCTATAGCTGGGCCTCTCGCGAATGGAACTGACAACTATACCTTAATAGTGATGGCTCGAGATAGATATGGCAATCGTGTCTCTACTGGAAGTATGAACATAGAGTATATAACATCAGTCAAAAATATACAGACAATATTCGGAGATAATATGAGCTACATACCCTCAAATGAAGGAGATGCTGTTATCGGAGACTTTGCGAATATATTTTGAGGG
>JACMPX010000036.1 GCA_014377245.1 Candidatus Altimarinota bacterium | reverse complement strand
TGTCTCATCTGAGTGAACCTATATACTTCGCAGAGTCGAATAGATTTCCCTTGTTCGCCCGAGCTTCCACCTGTTCCAGTCGGATCACGAGAGACACTAAATTAGAAAAGGTCGAAGCGAGGCCATCGAACCCATCATTCAATATCCTATAGTTCATATCTGATGAAAAGTTCTTCTGTATTTCTTTACTCTTTTCTGCGATGTTAGGTGTGAGTTTCTGTTTCTTCTCTCCGAGATTGCCGAAGGCGTAGAGAGGGTGGAAATGATTAAGTATAATTTTTAAAAAAATACTAAAAAAGAAAAGAATCACACATACAAGCAGTAATAATATTATTGAATAAGTAATGGTATAAACTACTTGATTATCTGATCATATATTAGCTAACTGTATGAATAATATTATTAGAAATATACTGAAAATTGAACTACTTATATATCAGCCATATCAACGAGATTCTCTTTTTTTGTATTTCTTAGATTCATTTCTAAAAAATCTAGTCATGCTGATACAATATTTAATATATTCTGAAGGAATAAGACCTCATATTTTACTATCCTTATAGTAAAATATTTTTCCCAACACAATATATAAAAACAAACTTCTGATATACAAAAAAATAGGATAAATCAAAAATAGTACTATTAATATATAGTACATTATTAATCATGTTCAATTGCCCCATGATGTAAGAGCTATTCATAATCAAATACCCAAGAATAAATGTAGAGTAAACTTTTCTAGAAATAATCTTTATTCTAAAAGAAATCATCAAAATCTAAGATAATGTTTTACAGTAAATCCTCTCCTTTCAATTTCCTTTTTCTCTTCATTCGTAAGTTCAGTATTCTCCATATTGTATAAAAGCTATGATACTTCTATCATAGCTTTTAGTTCGGATTTTTGCAAATAGATTACTTGTTGAGTTCTTCTGCGAATTGTTCTTGATCTTTGGCTCCGAGGACTTTGATCGCTTTGAGTTGTGCACTCGCATCCTCGAACGACTTCTTCTGAGCCTCCGCCTCTATTTTGATCTGAGCTCTATATGACTCGATGGTATCGAAGTGATTCTTGAGCTTGGTCACATTCTCGACGAATACCGATGCTGAGAGTACTGGTTTGGATGCGAGTTCCTCTGACTTGCGTGATGACTCGATCGCCTTGTCTGTGAGCTCTGACGACATCTTATCGATGGTCGATCCCATCACACTGATCGCTGCCATAGATGCGTCGATCGCCTTCTGAGAACTAGTCTCGATGAGAGCGGTAGAGAGGAGAGTCTTGAATATAGGACGAGACGAGCTCATCGCGAGGGATAGCTTCGACGCTGAGTCGAGACGCATGAGGAGACGCTTGCGAGCCATATCGAGATTGCCGATGAGGACTACGAGATTGGACTGGAAGTACTCGACATGACGCACGAACATATCATACTTCATCTTCTCAGTATCATCTTTACTATCGATCCCTTTCTGACGGAATTCTTCGATCTTTTTTGCGAGGAACTCTTTGTAGGCGACGACCTTACCGAGATTAGCATCGATACCATCGAGGAACTTTTTCTGCATATCGACACTCGTATTGAGCGAGTTGTAGGCCTGATCGAATCCTGAGAATATCATCTGAATCTTCCCCTCGAGTGATTTTACGTTAAATGCTGCCTCATCCCATTTTGCATCAAGAGACTTCATAAGTCCTCCAAGAATTGGAATAGATTTTGCAATTCTCATCACGGTTCCATCGTTGTTGATGATCTCCTTGTAGACTGATTGGACATTATTATTCATCTCCGTGAGAGTGTCGGAAACATTCATGATTGGATCTGAGTCGATGATTGCAGCGGTTTCAGATATTATCGAGTCGATCGGTGCTGTTATCTTTTCACCCAGTGACCGGAAGTCCTTTGCCTCCGCAAAAGTCTGTTCTACCTCTGCTGACTCGATAGCCGAGAGGGGATGAGCCTTGATATCTGCGATAATTAGGGCTGCATTTTTATTATCTGTAGCTGGATCCTGAGTCTGTGTACTGGTAGCCATAGTATGTGAGTAAAAAAATATCAATTCTATTGTATACAAAGAACTGTTATTTTGCAAAAGAATTTGCTAGAATGCTATCTCCACAGAGAATATCTTGTTATGGGCTGATATATCCATCGTCCATCCAGATATCTCGACTATCTTGGCTACGAGGGCAAGACCGAGCCCATACCCCGTGGAGTTCCTTGATATGTCTCATTGATAGAATACTTTGGTAAGATTCGATTGTTCCTCATCACTCAGTTCATAATTTATTTGATTAGTTATTTTTATGCTTTTCTTTGTCAGATGTATGAGTATATTTCAACCAGATTTGTATTTGATAGCATTCTCTATGAGGTTACAGAGTATACGACTATAGAGTTCTGCATTGATTTCTTTGTGAGTATTTTTTTTATCATGTGTGAACGTGATATCAGTTTCCGGAGTATATTTTGATATAATATCACTCGTCTTAGCTATGATATCTATACTCATACGTACATCACTACCATCTGGTTTAGCGAGAAATAGGAGACTCTCAATAATTCGTTCCATACCAGTGATCTCTTCATCAGTGGAATCAATAAATCTATTCTCAGGCTTCATTCTCAGTAACTCGAGATTGGATCTCATCACAGATAGAGGAGTACGGAGCTCATGTGCTACATTGTGGCTGTATGCCTCGAGTTCTCGAGCCTGCTCACGGATCGGTGCTATCGTGATATGTGCGAGATATCGAGCGAGTAGATAGATGATAGTAAGTCCAATGAGAGATCCGAGTAGAGCAATAATGAGGAGGGTGATATGGAAATCACGGATTGGAGTGAGATCATGAAATAGGAATATAGATGAGTTACCTACCTCACTCTTCGAGATAAGATAGGTACGTCATATGAATTCTACACTGTCATTCTGATTATTTGCTAATGAGTAGAGATAATCGATATCTACTGGTCTCAGGTCAAAAAAATCATTCTTTATAACTTCTCTATTCTCATCAAATACTATGATATCTTTTGGTCATCTATGTCAGTTTTTACCTTTTTCTCATAGTGTATCTATAGATTCAGTTAGGATCATTGGTAGTACGATATCTCTCGTATCCATGAATTGTTTCTCAGTCATAAATTGGCGATATTCATTGTTCCTCTGATATACATAGCTGGATCAAATTATGAGCGTCAGTATAGTGATAAATATAACAAAAGATGCTATCGATATTTTTAATGCTAATTTTTGCTCATCATCATTTACATATGTATCTATGAGATGAGATATCATGTTCATTTTATGGTTGTTATTACGGATTTACCGAGTTTTTTTCGTAGGGTAGAGATATGTACCTCTAGAGTGACTGAGTCCATAGCAAGATCTGCCTCACGCATTCACCATACTGCCTCCAGTATATCCAGTTTTCTTTTTGGATATCATTTATTTCGAGAGAGATACTCGATGATACCATATTCTTTATGAGAGAGTTCCACTTGTTTATTTCATTTTTTCATAATCTTGCGACTGATATCTATACTATATTCTCCAAATTGGATGATATCATCTATTGCCTTGTCTCGTCTGCGACTCAGTGATATGATACGAGCTTCTAGTTCTCTCATCTCAAATGGCTTCACCACATAGTCATCGGCACCCAGATCGAACATCGTTATCTTGTCATCGATGAGTGAGTTCGACGTCAATACTATGACTGGAGTCTGGTCCCCAGCTTTGCGGATTGTCTCTATGAATGTACGACCATCCATCACTGGCATATTCATATCGAGTACTATGATATCATAGTGTCAATGAAGTAGCTCCAGAGCCTCTTTGCCATGCATTGCACCCTCGGCAGTATATCCCTTGAGTGTGAGGTATTCTATAATGTTGGCTCTGATTTTTGGATGATCTTCGATGATGAGTATTTTCATATGAATTTGAGATTAATTATATCGATGTGTTCTAGGAATTCAATTTATTATACACAATATCTTTAATTATAGTTTAAAAAAATCCCCCTGAAAGGTAGGGGATTTTTTGTTGCTTTTTTCTTTTCTGATCGACTCTTTCTGATACTAGTTGATTCTACTAGTAGAGGATATACTAATAGTCATTAGTTTCTTTATCATCATCTCAGTCATGATGGCCTCGACCTTTTCGATCTGGCATTTGAGTTAGCTTGAGAGCATCGAGCTTAGCTCTAACATCAGGGAATTTGATGAGTACTACATCGATTTTCGATTGCTCCTCTACTTTGAGAGCTTGTTTTTTTGCCTCATACATATCGTGTATATTCGTGAGTTCTGCTTGTGTAGTAGCTGAGAGAGTTGCTATGATAGCATCTGCCTCTTTATTACCGTGTTCTCCCCCTCTCATTCCCATTTTTATGGCTGGCATAGCTGCCTTGAGGTCAGGATATTTTGTGAGGAGTAGGTCCATCTCAGCCTTGAATGCTGTTTTTTTTGCTTGCATCTGAGTTTTATCGACATTTTTGTCAGTACTTGATCTCATGTCGTCCATCTCAGCCTTGTGTCGAGTCATGAGAGTGTTGAGTGCTGTGAGTGCCTCTGGTGATACTTTGCCAGAGAGTGTTGAGATGAGAGTCTGTGGATCCCGCCTCATATGCCCTATAGATTGTAGAGTGTTCATTCCTGTAGCTGCGTACATGCTACTGGCTAAGAACGTTGCGCCAGTGACTGCTACAGTTGCAAGTCCGATGATGAGTTTTTTTGTCATAATTGATGTAAAAAGATAAAAAAATAAATAGAAGAGTGTTATCAATACTCGATGTATCTCTCAGTCATACATTTTCCCATACATAGCGTTTATGAGTATTTTTACTGCTTACTATGATTGATAGAAAAAATATTTCCTCGAAGAGTACGAGAGATAGTGTATCTGAGAATGTTTAAGAAAAGTTGAAAAATACTCATTGAATTCGAGAGTGATTTTTTTATAGTGATAGTATGAATCGAGAGTGTCCGCTCTTACACATACTAAAGTCACAATGTGAGAGCAAGTATAATACTGAAAATAATAGTCATCTTCTCAAGTGAAATACCGAAGTAAACAATGATATTATCTGTGAAAACTGTTGCGAATATACTCATAAATACGACGGTCGCCCTGTAGAGCCGTGATATATATTTTTCGATACTATTTGGGTTATAACTAAAGCTATGAATAATCCTCACATCATCAGTGGAGTATTTGTCACTACTATATCTAGTTTAGTATTGAGCCTATCAACTGCTATCTCACCGACAGTAGTTGCCAAGATCCAGATCATCCAGAATGACAGTAGTATTTCGGAAACTTAGTTCCAGAGAGTACACTGAGATGGGCTGCATGTCATAGGAAAAATAAGTATGCTAATACATGATAAATAAAATAGTTATTGAGTTTACATAATTTTGAAAGTATGATATTTTACCAAAAGTACTATTATATAATATACGAAATTCAATATCATTTTGCTGATAGAATTTTTGTCTCTATTTTCTTATATTTTATTTATGAACAAATTGATCGTCTTAGCTCTCTAATGAGAGGAGAAATATCTCATTCTTAAAGAAAGAATGAATCTGCGTATCAATGGATAAGTACTATGAATAGCATGAATACTCGTAATAGTAAAAAATGAGTTGAGAATATATTCCAACATAATCCCCGGACATGATCCTTGGCGAGAATTGGCCCTATAAATTCAGATAACACCCCCCACCCTCATCTCTAATTATCTCCAGTGTCATAGCGTAAAGGTCTGAATATCCGAGATCACGAGCAAGTACTCGGAGACGGTTCAGGGGTCGGATATATCTGAGTCGAGTCAAGTTACCGAGGATATCACGATCCAATTGTGATGCAAAAGACCGCAAAAAACGAGCAATATTTGCCTCCTCTATGCCAACATCGTGTCTACGAAGTGACAGTGCCTCAAGGAGTGCGAATTCCCTCCCACATATTTGTATTTTTTCTGGCATTTCTACCGAGATAGCATTATCTACTATAGTTCTCCAGAGATTTTTTTTACCTGTTTTTGGACCCGAAACGAGTGTACGAAAGTGTACTTCCCTACCGTCTGAGAGCTTGATCCTGAGTGCAGTATCTCGAGTATATATAATAAGAACATCAGGGATAGAATAATTCGAAAGATGTATCTCAAGTGTTTTTTCTCATCCTATCACTCCCCCACTCGGTGTATGGAATCCGATCAGCTTACTGATGATCTGCCAATATTTTTGTCATATTTCGATACTTCTTGTTTCATTTTGGACTAAATATATCCCACTTGCCACTCGCTCCACGACTCTCCTGCCGAGCAATATACTCATCGCATAAGCTACTCGGGAATGCGACCCACCAGAGCGAAGCCAGAGGTCTATTAGATTTTTTTTGGTGAGGATTTCTCACATTTTTTCACATATCTTTTTCACGAAAATGTCAGAAACCATACTATCGATTTTCTTCATCAATACACTATATTCGAGCTATACAATTTTGCAAGTTTTTACTATACATTTTTGATTATCATATATAATATCCACTATACATAAATATTCCCTATCCTATCGAGTTTGTTTCAACTCATATCTCATCGGGTTTATTTCCAGAGAGCTCTGATATTGATGTCGTACATAGAAAAATATAGAGTAGTCTATACAGTAATCTATATAGAAGTCCT
>JACMPX010000035.1 GCA_014377245.1 Candidatus Altimarinota bacterium | reverse complement strand
TCTCAAAAAACTCTCATTCGCAAGAATGAGAGTTTTTTTAATATATCAAAATAATGGCTTTTTCAAATCATCATCGTACTTCGCTTTTTCTTTCCTATTTGATGATAATAGATTCTATGTCCAAAGTGTCTTTTATACATTTTTGAATAAATTCAGATCGTATTGTTGAATATATAACTAAGTTTGGATTTTTTTTAATCAGAGTATCTATGACTTCGAGTACATCACCAGCCTCTTCTTCTTTTTTATCTGATTTGATTGCGGTATTATATTCTCAAAGTTCTTCATCGAACTTTCCGAGTAGAAATCATATGAGCTCCTTATAATCATAGACCACTCTATATGTGAGAGTTTCTCATTTGGAGGCCGCAAACTCTATGATTTTATCTCTAATGAGTTTTTCCATGGATATAGTATATCAAAAAATAAAAAATCCTCCAATTTAATATTGGAGGATTTCATATATTCTACTACGCTTCAAGAGCCTCAGCTGGGATATTGACTGGTACCTCACTTGGTACATAGTTCGGATCGAGTGCCTTGAGAGACAGACCGATTCGTTTCCCTACGCTATCGAATGTGATGATACGAGCCTTCATCATCTCACCAGCATGAACCTTGCCCTCAATACCGTCCATCATCTCGGTAGTGATCTCAGATAGGTGGATGAGTCCTGAGACTCCACCATCGAGCTCGAGAAATATACCGAATTGTGAAAGGCGGAGGACAGGAGCCTCGACAATATCTCCTACCTGGTACTTGTCTGAGAGTACTTGCCATGGATTAGCCTTGAGTCTCTTGATAGAAAGTGAGATCTTCTCACCTTCGATACCGATGATCTGGATTGTAACCTTGTCACCGAGCTTCGCATGCTTGTGTGGATTGTTCACATGACCCCAGTCGATCTCTGATACATGGACGAGTCCTTCGATACCCTGGAATGAGACAAAGAGTCCATATGTGAGAATACCTGATACAGATCCTTCGACGATATCACCGACCTTGATTGTTTGGAGAGATTGGACTCGTTGTTCCTCGATAGCGGCCTTCTCTGAGAAGATGATCTTCTTTCCTGATGGATCGACATTGAGTACACGAACCTGAAAAGGCTTGCCCACCAGTTTCCCAAGCTGCTCGAGGATCTTCTCTGGATTAGCATTCTCCACGCGAGGATAGTGAGCTGGAGTGAGCTGAGATACTGGGATAAATCCCTTGATCCCATCGAGATCGATGAGAAGGCCTCCCTTGTTGGCTTCATTTGGAATAACCGTGATGATTTCTTTTGTATCAAAATTGGAGTGTAGCTTTTCAATTAGTTTTGCCTGACTCGCCTTTCGCAGAGAGAGGTGGATGAGCCCGCTATGAGCATCATCACCAATGATGATAGACTCGATACGACTCCCTGGTTGAATATTGGATGTATCTTCTGTCGAAGATGTCATATGGTTACCCGTGATGATACCGGTGAACTGACCTTCGAGATCCACGAGGATCATCTTCTGATTGGATACGATGACAGTACCACCGACGACTTCACCTATTTTGTAGGACTGTATTGGTGCAGCGGTTGCGAGATCTTTGGCAAAATCGGACATAAGAAATAAAAGTTAAAAAATAGGAGCAAAATGATAAATGGGGCGGCTGATGGGGCTTGAACCCACGGCCTTCGGATTCACAGTCCGACGCTCTAACCAACTGAGCTACAGCCGCCAAATGTACTGCTTTCGTGAAAAAGCAAGCAAAGTATATGAAAAAGACTCGGCTTTGCAATTTTATTTTGTATTTTTTAGCTTTTTGGATAGGATATGACATCTATAGAGATATTAGCAACTCTATATTTAGCTCGTAGACTCGTGTACAGCACTGATTCTATGTAGGTAAATAGAGACCAAAAATACTCTATAGAAGTCAGTTTTTCTGTATTTATGAACAAATAATATATACTCGTCAATAGAAATTTCTCGACAAATTCTATAAAAGTATGATATAATTTTATTCGTTGATCGCCCCCAATACACTCCTTTGTGATTCCAATATTCATAACTTGCGAACACTGAGTTGAGTTTTATTCCTAAAAATATTGAATGTATTCATCTTTCCATAATACCAGCTCTACCCTCTCCTCTACAATCCGTAGTGACATATTCTCACTTCTCGGTAATTCTGGTAAAACTATATTTTCCCCTGAAACATTTGAGCTCTCATTCTCTCTTCGTTTCTTTTTTTCTAAATCAATCCACAAAATAGCCGATCTTATAGAGAAAATCGCCTATAAAAAACCACTCACTTATCTCACTCTCTGTATAGTGACACTCATGGTATCTCCGAATGAGACCTCATTTGCTGCAGAGTGAATAGAGCGTACATTCATCATTACTGCATACTATTCTCCACTTCAGGGACAACAGACCTATTATCGTGGTAGCTACGAGGCAGATGTCCGCCTCAATGGTAATGGTACACATGGTGCAAGCGGCACCCCAGTATTTACTGGTATGATTGCGGCTCCAAAAACTTATGCTTTTGGAACGCAGATTTTTTTTGCATGACTCTGACTCGGTACTGTCCAGGATAGAGGCGGAGCCATTGTCGATGCCTACGTCCGAGGACAACCATATGATCGTATCGATATATGGATGGGATACGGTGAAACAGCTCTCAAACGCACTATAGCCTGGGGACGCCGTACTGTCAAGTGAACTATCGTGACATCTAGCAAAGCCGCCACTATTAACCTCTCTGGTATAGATAATGGATCAGTAGATCTCCGCCAATATCCTCCAGTTGGCTCTGTATCTGTAGGTACTATGTCTGCCGATGTGATCTCTGCATTTGCTGACCTCGGATACAATTTCACGAGTACAGATACGAAGAGTATGATAGTCGAGTTCCAACTCGATCAGGGTATCATCAGCTCGAGAGAGGATACGTCAGCCTGAGTTTATGGACCCAAGACGAGATCTACACTCGCCACACTCCACATGGCATATATTGCTCGTCGTCAGGTAGAGCTCGATGCGATCGAGAATGCGAAGCAAAAACTCCTCGCCGATCATGATAGCTGGCAACAAAAATATACAAAAGCCGAGAATACTGTAGCTGCATTTGGTCAGCCACAACTCAGAGAATCGAGTGATGCTATTCGATCACTGCAGAACTGGCTGGCGAAGTGACAATACTATAGTGGTACGCCTGATGGCCAGATGCGGCCTCGGACTCTCCTAGCTCTCCGTAAATATCAGAAAACCAAAAATATCAAAGCAACCGGAAAACTCGATGAAGCAACTCAAACTGCTATGATAGATGATATGACGAGTCTTTAGGAACGCAATCACTACATTATCCCACTTTCGAGGATTCGAGAGTGGGATTTTTATATTCCGAAAACCATCTCAAAACTTGCAAAATTGAATATTTCGTGATAATATAGATAAGTAATTATTTTTAAATTTAATTTTATGGCCCCTACTCTTCGGGAGAGAATCACTCAGGATTATACTGCAATTGCATCTACAAGTACCAAGTCTACACTTTCTTGATCGGAATTACAATGAGCGATAGCCTATGCAAAAAGTGAATTGAGTAATGACCCTAAAGACCCAACACTCAAATCATGGCTCACGATCATCGCACAAAGAGAGTCTGATAATAGTGAAATACGTTTCCAACTCGATGAGCTCAAAGACTTTCTCGATGCACAAGGAAAGAGGATTATTCCTGCACCTGTTTTTGATGTTAGCCCTACAACAGTAATAAAAAACGGAATACCCGTACCACTCATTCCATCTCTAAGGCAAATAAACAACCAAAATGGTGTTGCAGAAGTCCGAGAAGCTCTCTCAGAGATCAATCCAGAGAATCTCGAAAAAGCTATCACTATGAGTGAGAAATTCATCAATATGATCCCATTTCCTGAAACCAAGAACACTCTTCGTGGAGTTCATGGTGCTATCATATTCCAGATTCTCCGAAATGCATGACACAATCTCGTGATGAAAAATGGACAGATAGAGATCATACCAAAACCAGGTGTGGATGTTGTACGATTACAGGAAAAACTCCAAACTCTTATAGAGAACAAAAAAATATCACTCGATACTATCAAGATGGGTATGCTCTATAGTTCGCCGAGCTTCCAAAAATATGCTGAAGATAAGAAAACATCAGATGGTATAGTATCTCCAAATGCGACATCGCAAGACTTCCTTAAATATATATCAGATCTCAAAAAATCCTGAGATAAAACAACAGATATAACTACTCTTCTCGAATCTCAATCAATGCTTCAGTGAGTGAATATGCAACAGGCGATCAAGGGGTTCCAGGATATGGGGCAAGTCAATGCTGAGTGGTTAAGACAGGATCCACAGAAAGTCGCAAATGCAATCGCATGAAACGTTGCCACAGCACCAGCACAAGCATGAGCACCGTCAAATCCAAAAAGAATCGTAGTACTATCGTCGAGTACTCAAGATGGTAGCCCACCGAGTTCACCACCAAAACCAGGTACAGCATGATACTATATGCATATGGCTGGTACTGAAGCTGGCAGTTTCGGTGCAGACGCAGGGAAAAATGTAGGTACCGCTCTCTGAGCAGTAGGTAATACTCTCGGAGGATTCGTGAAGTGAGTCAATGAGTGAGCTGGTCCTCTCGGTGCTGGTATCGCAGTCATCTGACTTATCTATGCTGGATACAAGCTATTGACTGGAGAGGTAAAATGACACTCAGGATTCTTCTGGTCAGTTGTCACACTTCTCGGATGATCTGCACTCGTGGCTGGACTCAAGCGATTTGGCATAGATATGTCAGATATGACGGCTTCAGAGGCTGTAGATAAAGCTAAAAAAGCTACCGAAAAAGCTACCGAAAAAGCAAAAAAGCTTGCAGGATGAGCTGGATCAGCCGATTGAGATACAGAAGAAGCAATCAAGGCAACTAAAAAAGAAGAATCAAAAGAAACTGAATCGCAGAAATCTATCAGTGATAAGATCCGTAATTCACCAGAATTCAATAAAATCCTCGCTCCTGCGAAACTCGCAGAAAAAAAGAAAAATGCCAATATCGAGGACTATCTCAAATATATCAATACCGATTTGAAGAATACTAAGACGGATATGCTGATAAAACCAGCAAATAATGATCATAATATTTTTTCTCAAAAAAGTTCTCTAGATCCATCGATCATACTCCCATCTAATTTTGATCCTGCAATATTCAAGAGTATGATGCGAATGTATATAACTGGTATATATATGTCAGAGATCAAGATGAATGAAGTTGAAAATATCGCTATCATAAAAGAAAAAATCTGAAAGATACCAAAAGATTCACCTACACTGCATGAGGCAATTATCGCTATTCACGGGTAAAAATAAATAATTCCTAATATCCAGATTATGTCACAATCTATCGAAATCAACGATGAAGAGAGGTATATCATACAGGCTGAGAGTATGGAACTCTCACTATCTGAAATTGCTCAAATCCGTACAAGAACTGATCTTGCAGCTCTCAAAACTCAACTGGAGGCCACCTCTCCAAATGGAGAGCTTCTGAAGGCACTTAAGATAGAAGTTACTAGACCTACTCAGAATTCTAATGATACTAAAACTCGGGCAGAACTCCTAGTAGCAAGAGCTGAAATAGATCGGCTTAATAATGAAAAAGATGCTAAGGATAAATGAGCCACATGATCTTGGTTTGAGGGTATCAAAGATAAGACGGCAAAATATATACAAAACCCATTTCAGACTGAAGGGACTGGAGCATTTGATCAATCGGAATACGTGTATGGGGTACTTCTTCGTCATGGAGTTATGCCTGACAAGCTCATAGGATTTTTTAATGCTAATCCTGCAGATCCAGCCTGGAAACAGAGCCTGATGAAATGACTTGATTATGCGCTCAATAAGATGCCTGTTGTGAAGTGGTTAGATTTTCCTGCTGATATAGGACGAGCAACATATGTCTATCCTACCAAATTGCGAAATGCACTAGTAAATAAGATCGGGACACTCAAAAAAGACGAGTTCGATGCTATGCTCATGTCTCTGACGAATGAGAAGGACTATCATCAAAAGCTCCTCTCGGCTCTCACAGAAATACATACAGGACTCCAGTCAGATAAGACAAAGAAAGAAATCGTCACATGGATATCGAGTGTCACAGCACAGCGAGATAAGCTCAATGAGATGATGGCTCTGATAAAGACTGGGAATCCAGATCTGACAGGTCTTGCGAATCATATGACAGACTATATAGGACTCAAGCGATGATATGATGCCACAGAATATGGTAAAATCATGGCTATCCATAACGAAGCTGATCCTGTTGCAAAAAAAGTACTCATAGATGCTCTGAAGCTAGAAATAGCTACATGAGAAAAATGAGCTCGAACTAGTCATGCTCAAGAGATACGATCAGAAAGAACCATCTCACAGAATATCACTAAATTATGAAAAGATTTTGAATCAGATAAAAAGACTTTAATGGATACTTTTGGAGTTCTCGAAAAAGATCTTCGTAAGCTCAGTATAGAAAAATCTGAGATACAGAGAAAAATAACAAGTGCTGAGAATACAAAGAATGCACTTCTTTCAAAAGAAGCCGTCGATGCCGCCTTAATAAACGCTCAGGATACAAAAATTACAGCTCTTGAAACAGAGGCTATCACAAAACAAGGACTTATAGAAACTAAAGAATGAGAAATCGAGACAAAGAAAAAAGAAATAACTGATAGGCAAGAAAAATATACAAAAGAAAATTCAGTATTACAGTCAGATCTGGATCGTGCAAAATCTGCTCGTGAGTCAGGGAAGTGAAAACTAGAGTCTGTACAAAAAACAACAGGAGAACAACATGCAGTAGTCTCCAATATCGAAACTGGACACTATTCTACACTTCCTCATGCTGAGGGCTGAGCAAGTCGCTATGCTCAGGCAACTGGGAATCTGGATCCACATATGGCATCACTCCGAACTACACTCGCAGCCAAAAATACTCCAGCAACAATTGCCCTGAAAAAATCTGCAATCCAAGCAGATATGAATACTCCAGATATGCTCAGGCTCGCAGAGCTCGAAAAACGATGAGTTCTCGCAGAGTTCCAGGCTGCAGCGGCAGCTGTAGAGTCACTCTCGAAGTGAGCTGAGGATGCTATAGCAAAATTAAAAACTGGTAATACTCCTGAAAATATCAAAGCAGGTGAAGACTATCTCAAGGGATTATGAGAAGCTGCTAAATGAGCAAATGATCAAATTGGTATTATCAATGATAAGCAATTAGCTACATTTTCGGCTCTTCCGAAAATTGATCAAGATGCACTTCTCAAAGCTTCTGTCTGAACAAAGTGATTTGCATATATTTCTCGTCTTGCATCTCATGAGGCGGCGATGCAGGGACTTGCTACAAGAGCAAATGGCGTCAATCACTCAAAGCCAATGAGGTTTATGTATGGGCTTATAGGAATAGTAGCTGTTGGTAGTATTTCGACGGAATTTGTATTTGGAGACAAAGAGGTCGCAAAAAATGATCTCAAAGATATGGCGTATGGTTTTGTTCCAGGATACGATCTCTATCGAGCTTGGGACGGCACTGATCTCAATGGTCGTCCACTTAAATGACTTGATAGATTCGAGCGGGCTGCCTGGGGAACTCTCACTCTTGCAGGTGCTATTGCTACACTTGGAGCGAGCTCACTCGTAGTTGGAACCCTCAGAACTTGAGTCAATTGAGTGAAGGCCGCGAATACTCTCTCAAATGTCGTAAAAGTAGGTTCTGCAGGGATGTGAGTTGCTTCAGTTTCGCACTTTGGATATAATCTTGTCTGACTCAATTGGAAACAAGTTGGTCCAAATGGTGAAAAAGTAGTTAAAATAAAATAGAGTTATTAAAAGTAAACTCCCTTTCTCGGGAGATTTTCTTTTGCCTTTTGCCTACCAATATGATATATTCATTGCGTATTTATTGTTTTATCTTCAGCATATGACTACTTCACTAGAAAGACTCACAAATAATTCAGTATCATCCCCAAAAGGCCCATCAGATATTCTTCTCAAAAACTTCCAAGCTACACTCGAGAAGCGGTGGGCAGAGTTCGATAGTGCAACGATGAAAGAGGCTCAATTTCAAGTGAAAAAGCATCCACTCGGTTGATTCACTGATGCTCAAACGGAACGATCCAAAGATATTGATTTTATTAAAGCAAAAGCAGCATTTGATCAAGCTCGTACCTCCCTCAATACTATTCAGGATGATGAAGGACTCAAAAAAATACTGAATTCTCCTGGCAATCTTTTATCAGCAATAGAAACTCTCGAGGCTCACTTTGCTGCAGTGACAGCCCCAGAGAAAGCAAAAGAGTATAATCATGTTCTTGCTAATACATTAGCTGATCTCACGAGCCTGAAGTCTCAGGTAACGGATACAGCAGAGGATAAAAAAGCAGCTGAAATAGCGGCAGTTGCCTTCAAGGCTATGCCAGCTGTAGCAGTTGCTACAGTAGTAAGATGATGAGCAGAGTCACTACTGTCGAATGCAGATGCAAAGTGACTCATGAGTGAAGGAACTAAAGAAATAAAAACTGGTATCAAATCTGCTATTGCAGAATTCCTAGGTTTCGATAAAAAAACTATGATAGAAGATATGGCGAAACGAGCCAAGTGAGAGAATATCGGATTTATGGGAACTATCAGAGTGATGATATTTGCACTTTTGAATAAAATATCTTTTTTGGGTTTGACAGATGATTGGTCTCAAGAGGAGATGCGACTCGTAGGACTCAGTGGTAAAGTAGAGTGATCAAAATGAGACAAACAAGAAATAGCGAAAGAAACAGAGAAAAAATGATCAGAAAAACTCTTGAAGGATAAGGCTTATGTTGCGATGACAACACACCTAATAAATCGAAATAATCAAAAAGTGCTTAATGGCTTTTTTGATTCTGTTGAAAAGTGAGTATGGGAGAGTACTTGGGGAAAGGAGGAGCAAAAAACAAAAGATGATATGATCAATCAGGCAAAAGTAACCCTTACTCTTGATTCTATTGCAGATGCCGCATTTTCTCAGCTGAAGTCTGATTTTTCTGGAAACTATAGTATAGAGAAAATGGTAAAAAAATATCAGATATCTGGAAAAAAAGAAATGGATGGATTGGCATTAGCTATGAGATCTGTAATTGAAAATGAATCATGGATTGATGGTAATCTGAAGGCGAATCCAGATTGGCGTGATAAGCCTATTTCAGTATCCCTTAATTCCCTTTACAAGGGTATTGGATTTACTCGTATTGAGAATCTGCAGACTGCACTGACTGCTATTGATTGGAGTCAGCCTAATCAGTTTTGAGAAAAAATAAAAACTCTCCTGATATCATCAAAGGATGGAAAATTCTCGGGTCTTATTGGGGACCATATTGAGTCTATGAAATCCAAATGATTTTCACCCGAAATAGCATCACGCATATTCACAAATGACGCCGAATGAAACCAGACGATAGAGGCATATAGGAAAACACTCGCTGGACATAGATACACTGGAGACTCGACCCAATCTCTTATGACTGAGATCACAAAGCCAAATGGTTTTGCAAGGAGTATGAATGAATTATTTGCTCGATATGATCTTGGTTGATACATGGGTGCGTATAATAATTGAGAATGACTATCTATCAAACAAGTAACGAGCCTCTATCTGATAACATGATGAGAGACAAATATAGAGAAAATGTCTCCAGGTATGCGATCAGAGGTATATATGACACTTCTTACTATAGTTGGGAAAGATTCCCCATGAGCCCTTTCTGGCGATATGCTTCTTCAGTTTTTCGATGCACCCACGAGTCCATATGTGTGAGAATTTGTTGAATTCGTATGAGTTCAGATGAATAAGGCTACATATACAGCAACACTTGGTGCTATGTGATTTACAACTGAAACTATTGATCTACTTTGAAAGATGAGAGAAAAGAACCCTAAAAGATTTTATGGGGTTATAGCGGCTACTATCGGTGCAGCTATCCTTGCTATATACCTGAGAAAACCTATCGCAATAGGATTACTAACAGCAACAATACTTGCAGTGGGGGCTAAGATAGGAATAATAGAAGCAGTTAGTACACATAAAAAATAATCTTTTCTTCCTAAATAAAAAACCTCCTCCCGAGAACATTTGGGAGGAGGTTTTTTGATGAACTAAATTCTAAAAAGGAATATCTTCAATCGAGATGCTTTCTTCTGCTTTTGCCTTCATTTTACGAGGAGCTGTCATCTCAGCTGGAGCGGCATCAGCCTGAGAGTATGAGTCTCCACTAGTAGCTCCACCTGGAGAAGATAGGAGGATCACATTATCAGAGACGATCTCTGTCTTATATCTTTTGACCCCTGCAGTATCATCCCAGCTACGAGTCTTGAGGTAGCCTTCTACATAGACTTTTTTTCATTTGTGCATATATTGTTCTGCGATATCAGCGAGACCTCGCCATGCGACGCAGTTGTGATATTCTACTTCTTCTTGGAGCATGCCAGTTGCATCTTTCCACTTTCTGTTCGTTGCGACGGAGAATGTGGCGACTTTCTGTCCGTTTGGTGTTTCGCGTACCTCTGGCTCTGCCGTGAGGTTTCCGATGATCTGTACTTTGTTGAGTGAGTTGCTCATGTGATGAAGGGTTAATAGATGAAAAGTACTAATACGATAAAAAATATCACCGCAAAATGATGATATTTATTTTCTCTACTTCGGCAAATCTTTTTTGCAACTAGACTCCGAATGCGGACGTATTCATGACAAAATTCATAACGATGATCGCTGTGAGTCCGAATATGATCGATAGACCAAATCCTATAGCCACACCTCGTCCAAAATATTGCTCACCAAATCGGTATGCGATAGATCACTTCACTATATTATTCGACATGGCAGCTATGAGGATCGTCGATGCTGCGATCGTGAGAGCGATACTCCCTTCTCAGGCCTTGGATGCCATATCCTGAGTTATCGCATCGACATCCGCGAGACCTGAGAGAGCACCGAGAGCATAGTTCCATATCCTAGGGTCGAGTACCTCTTTATATATGAGACCGAGTCCAGAGAGGAACTTCACTATGACGATCACTCCTGCAAATTGTATAGCGGGTATGAGCCGGAATGGACTCTCATACTCAGCCTTTTCGTCAATATTGATTGGTTCATCTTTTTTATCTATTTGTATTTGATGTTTTTGATTATAAAAATAATACGCTGTACCAAGGAGACCCGCGAGCATACAGAGTGCTGGGATCATGACAACTCCTAGGATCTCTTGACTATAGAATCCCGATATAGCAATCACACGGATACACATTATTGTTGATGCTATGAGAGTCGCGGCTATGTATACATTGCGGTTACTAGGATGCTGATTCGATTTGCTCGTCATTGCAGCGGTAGTCGCCGTAGATGATATCATCCCACCGATAGCACCAGAGGCGAGCACACCACCATGGTTACCGAGCACCTTGGATAGTATATATCCGATATATTCAACTCCTGCCATGATCACGACGAAGAACCAGATACCAAATGGATTGAAAAAATGCATCGAGAGGATCTCATGAGATAATTGCATCTGTCCTCCAGTGAAAAATCCAAGCATTTCAACTATTGAGAATTTCTGATTCGGTAATAGTGGAAGTACTACGAGTGCTATGACGGCGAACTTGAGAGCGTCGCCAAGCTCAGACCTGGAGAATCGTTCTCGGATATTTTTGAGATATCCTTTCGATGAGAGTATTAAGAGTATGAGTATAGAGAGGATGACAGCTGTAGTACGTTCTCCACTCATGACAATCACACCTATGAGGTAGGTTACGAGTGCTGCATATTCACTCGTGACACCCATGAGATCCTTGCCCCAAGAGGAGTAGGCATACGCGATCATGACAAATAGTCCTGAGATAATGAGTCCCGATATTTTCCATATGTCTGAGGAGAAAATAGTATCGAGCCAAGTCGTCAGAGCACCGAGCAGTGCAAGGAGAGCGTACGATCTGATTCCCCCGAATCAACCTGCTACACTTGCCTGATTTGTGAGGGTGCGAGGCATCTCACGTTCTGTTCCGATGAGAGCTCCGAGTGCAATCGCGAGGATAAAATTCCAGAAAAGTATCTGATCCATGAGCAAGTATTATAAAAATATATTATTGATTATAACAGATATATCTTATTTTCTCAAATTCAAGTAAAAAAGTCATATTGACAAGGAATTATTCATACTCTCAGTCCTGAACTTTATGAGTCGATTTCTCATTTCCTATTTTTCCTTTGCATTTTCCCCCATTTCCACTAGAATGCAATTGTTTTTCACGAAATATCGCTTTCGTGAGGTATTATTTTCCACTCATTTCTATGATAGCTAACCTCCAAAAAGTTTGGGCAACCGAGCATATTCGCCAGAAGATCATATTCACAGTTCTCATGATCGCCGTCTACAAGCTCCTTTCGGCTATACCAGTTCCAGGAATCAATGTCGCACTCCTCTCAGCATTCTCTGAGCAACTGAGAGCCAATACTCAGCTCGCATTTTTCGGATCTATTATGGGTGGTTGACTTGAACAATTCTCTATTATACTCATGGGTCTTGCACCATATATCAATGCAACGATCATCATCCAGCTCCTTGCAGTTATTATCCCTTCCCTTGAGAGTCTCAAAAAAGAAGGTGAGCAAGGACAGAAAAAACTCAACAACTATACTCGCTATCTCACTGTCCCTCTCGCACTTGCCCAGAGCTATGGTATGATCCTCCTTCTCAATACTATCGTCGGAACTGGTACGGGTGCTCCGATTATCGATACTACTAACTTTTGGGGAGTAATACTCCCAGCTATGGCCTATATTACGGCCGGTACGATGATCCTCCTCTGGCTCGGAGATCTCATCACAGAGCGAGGAATCGGTAATGGTACATCAATCATCATCTTCGCCGGAGTACTCGCAGGAGTCCCACAACATATCCTCAAGTACGTCTCTACTGGGGACTATGGACTTCTTCTCCTCATCGCGATCCTTACCGTCGGTGTGATCTATGTGATTGTTCGCTTCACTGAGGGATATCGCAAGGTACCACTTATCTACACACGTACGGGTCGAGATGAGAGATCATACTTCCCGATTCGAGTCAATCAGGCAGGGATGGTACCTATTATTTTCGCGATCGCTATCATCACTTTCCCATCACTTATCGGACAAATTCTTGCGAAAAGAGGAGGTACCAGTGGTGCTATTGGTGATTGGCTCGCAGCGAATCTCTCGATGCAGAATCCGAGTTGGTTTTATATTGGAGCATACTTTGCTCTCGTTATCGGTTTTGCATTTTTCTATGTATCGATCACATTCAACACAACGGATGTCGCTGAGAACATCCAGAAGCGAGGTGGATATATTCCTGGTGTTCGTCCAGGCAAGGAGACCGCGACCTATCTCCAAAAGGTTTCTGACAGACTCAATCTCTGGGGTGGAGGATTTCTCGCTCTCATTGCGGTGTTTCCATATGTTATCACAAAATTGAATGCCTACTTTAACCTCTTCCCGACGACCTCTCAGATAGATTTCCTTATTTCTGGTTCTGGACTCATCATTGTCGTCGGTGTCATTCTCGATATTATCCGTCGTATTGATACAGACATGAAGTCATTCGACTATAAAAAGTTCCACTAAAAAATCTCTGAAAAAATTCGAATTTCATCGTTAGTAAAAATATTTCTTGATCACTTATTATCCATAAGCTCACTTCGAAATATTTTACTGCTACGAATTTCTCGTTTTTGAGAAATTTTTGTCTCTAGAAATAATACTACAATATGATTATCTGCGTGTGGGATACTGAGACGACTGGATTCCCAGTGAAGGATGGCAAGCTCGAACAACAGCCTTATATCATCCAGTTCGCGGCTATTGTTTCCGAATTGTGAGCCGATGGAACAGTTCGCGAGATTGAGAGGCATGATATACTCATCAAGCCGAGAGTATCCATACCGTTCTGAGCCTCACAGGTAAATGGTATCTATGATCGTGATGTGGTGGATGTTCCATATATCGAGAACTCGATAGATACTATCATGAAGGTACTCAACTCAGCCGATATCGTGGTCGGACACAATGTCTCCTTCGATGAGCAGATTCTCAGCTACGAGCTCGATCGTCTCGGGAGATCTGGTGACTATACTCCAATCCAGTCGATCTGTACTATGCGGACATCGACTGACTATTGCAAGTTGCCTGGAAGAGGATTTGCTTGGAAGTCTCCGAAACTCTCTGAGCTTCATAGATTCCTTTTCGATGAGTATTTCGACGGAGCACACAATGCTCTTATCGATGTCGAAGCTACGGGTAGATCATTTTTTGAGCTTGTGAAGCGATGAGTGATACGGCTCGAAGAGAAGAGTGTGATGAGGCTATTTTAATTTCTATAATGCTGAATTTATTTCAGCATCTTCAACTATTTGCGCTTATATTTCTATTATTCCTGTATAAGCAAGAATCCATGTTTCTGTATTTTTTGACCAATTTCCCTATGTTATTCTCAGATCTCCCAATCATAGAACCTATTCTCCGAGCTATTGCTGATGAGTGATATACCTCTCCGACTCCGATCCAAGAACAAGCCATCCCATCTATTCTCTGAGGGCGGGATTTCCAGTGATTGGCTCAGACGGGAACCGGCAAGACCGCTGCATTCGCAATTCCTATCATCCAGCTCCTGGTAGCCAAAAAAGATCCGAATAAGTGAAAACGCAAGATCAAATCCCTCATGGTCACACCAACTCGTGAACTCGCTATCCAAATTGAGGAGAGCTTCCAGTCGTATGGACGATATGCATGACTCCATCAGACGGTGGTATTCGGTGGTGTCGGACAGGGCAAGCAGGTAGAGCGTCTTCGTCAGTGAGTAGATATTCTCATTGCGACTCCTGGTCGACTTCTCGATCTCATGGGACAGGGATATATTTCACTCTCGGATGTGGAGATATTTGTCCTCGATGAGGCAGATCGGATGCTCGATATGGGATTCGTCAATGATGTCAAAAAACTCCTGAAAGTGATACCCGTCAAGCGCCAGACCCTGTTTTTCTCAGCGACGATGGCTCCAGCGATCGCGACTCTAGCACACTCGATGCTCAAAAATCCACTCAAAGTAGAGATCACACCAGTTTCGACAACAGCTGAGACCATCACACAGCATGTCTATCATGTAGATAAAATCAATAAAAATCCACTTATCATTCATCTTCTCAAGGATCCGAGTATTAAGAATGTGCTGGTCTTCACTGAGACCAAGCATGGAGCGGATAAAGTAACAAAATTCCTCGTCGAAAAAGGGATATCCGCTGAGGCTATCCATGGAAACAAGTCTCAGAATAATCGACAGAGAGCTCTTGCCAACTTCAAGGAGCAGACTACTCGTGTCCTCGTTGCGACTGATATAGCCTCACGTGGGATCGATATCGATGCGCTCGAATATATGATCAACTATGATATTCCCAATATTTCTGAGACCTATGTCCACCGTATTGGTCGAACTGGTCGAGCTGGAGCTCGGGGTGTCGCATATTCGTTCTGTGAGCATGATGATATGGCTTTCCTACGTGATATTGAGAAACTGATTTCTCAGTCTATCCCCGTCATTGAAGATCATCCATTCCCCAAGACCAACTTCACTCTCTCACCTCCCAAACAACAAGGGCGAGGTGGACAAGGACGACCACAACAACCGAAGCGAGAGACACAGTCATCTCCTCGAGGATCGAGTCCGCAGAGACGCGATCACAGTGCTCCACAAAAATCAACACCAAATCGAGCACCAAGTTCACGCGATTCATCGGCTCGACCTGGTAGTGCACAACGACCACCTCGGGTATCATTTGGATGAACAGCACCTCGACCATCATCTCCAAGAAGAGAGAGTGGGAGATAGAAAATAGAAAATCTCTTCAGAAATGAAGGGATTTTTGTTATTCGAGAATTAATTAGTTTAGAGAATTAAGTTGCGTCTCTAATAATTCTAACTGCTTCTTTAAGAGTTAAATCCGTTTTTGTATTAAAATTGCTTTACTTTCATCTATTGGTGTAAACTTCAGTATTGTTTTTACTTCAGTAGAAATAATAAAAACTGTTTTTTGTCCTATATACGTATAAATATTTTTCGAAGCTAAAGTTGGTCTTCCT
>JACMPX010000034.1 GCA_014377245.1 Candidatus Altimarinota bacterium | reverse complement strand
TTTTTGTAATTGGTTTTTTCGAGATAGTTCCGTTGGAAGTAGTCGATGCTGACTTCACTGCCCTTGTAGCCGCTTTAGCAAATATGATTGCACGTGCTCTCTCAAGTACGGCTATCTCATCACTTCCAGCCTCACCGATGAGAGTATTGTGATAATTGTAGTGATATCTACGACGTCTCCAGATGATGATCCACCAGAAGAACAACAGACCAATTATACCGATAAAGATGAGTCCAGTATTCCATGTTTTGACGATCTCATCGTACTCGACTGTCACGGGAATATCTTGATTCCGCTCGACGAGTTGGCGTGTAACAGGATTGATATAGGTGAGATTGACACGAGCTATGAGTTGCTTCACAGTATGTACTCTGACGAGCTTTTCCCAGGGCATGATATACTCACTCTCATCTTTTGCAACACGTGCATAGTATGTTCCAGGATTCTCGAAGACTACACTGATACTCCGATCAGGATTGATCGACTCATGGCCGAATCCGAGCCAGTTGATCCCATAATTGCGATTGGCCTGCGGTAGTACAGCACCGCCTTCAGCATTAATCGTGAGGTAGTCCACGACTTTTTCGCTGATTATAGCTCCATTTTCATTTTTGATGAATTCTTTACCTACATTCAGTAACTGAGTACCATCGAGTTCATGGAGTGTGATCCGTCCAGTAGGTGTTATGTGTATTGTCCCCTTATTCTCTACAGGTATAGTAAGAGAGAATATAGGTATAGTGTTATAGCCAGAGTTGTCATTCGCTGCGTTTATACCCGTACTAGTATTACCATCTTTATTATTTCCGAGAGTAATACTTGGATCTTGCTCAGCACTATTGAGTGTTGGTGTTTCCCAGAATGGATTGATATAGTTGATGATATCTTCTTTGGTACTTGGATCAGTGAATATCATCATGAACTTGGTTCATTTTTGATTAAGCTGCTCGATGATAGATCCAGTCTGATTGAATCGGAAGAGGTTGAGTCACTCAGTGATAGTTCGACCTGGTATGCCACTACCTCATCCAGAGGTATCAATCTGTATACTCCCGAATTCTGGATCGACGATCATATCTCCAGATATCGTGACGAGTATGAGTGATTGGATACGTCTATTCATACCTACCCTTCCCGATGCGACTATCGGAGTCGACATGTTCTTGAATATGATACCAGCATAGTATCCTCATGGTTGAGTAGTCAGTGGTGGTCGAACAGTATAGTTCATAGTGTAGCTGGACCTCGGAGCGATAGTGAATGTACCAGTATTATTAAATACTATCCATGTTGATAGGAGCATCGGATCTATAGATCCTGATGTCGCAAGTAGGCAATCAGGTGTACCATATTGATTGGAGCTCGTACAATCTTCACTTCCCATCATGGATACATACGGTTCAGTGGAGTTATTGTAGAGAGTCACTGATCCAGTAGCGGATCATCCTGGTGCTATTTGGAGTTCTTTTTTGATCGGAGTGATCGCGAGCTCTATACGATCTCATTCGCCGATTGCTAATACAGAGGCGAAACTACTCACAAAAATGAGGAATGACAGTATAATCTTCAGCATAACAGTGATAATATGATAAATAAAAGAAATCATCATAAATATATCTATACACTCATAAAAAGCAAAAAGTCCCAACGAGATCGTTGGGACTTCTCTATATTTTATGGTATATTAGAAATTACCAGTAACGGTTACAATGACTACATCATTATAGTCTCCAGCTGGAGACTGAGCATTTGGCTGTGCAGATACTGTGAATGAAAAATCATCCGTAGGTCCTGATAGAGCCTGTGGCTTATTAGATGTATAGATAACATGAGATGTTGTAGTATTGTTGACCTCAGTGTTGAGGGCTGCAGTCTGTACAAAACCTCCAATAGTTGAGTCTGTTGCAGCGACGATCGCTGAAGCAAACTTGTAGCTATCTACTGCACCATCAGTAGCAAGTGAGTTAATAAACTGAGTTGCGTCACTCACATTTTTGAGTCCACCATTGGTTGACTTTGCTGTCACAGATGCACCATTTGCTGCATTTGTTCCTATCTCGATATTGACTGATCCACTTGAGTATCCTGCTGGTGTGAGGAGACCGAGATCGATCACTCCACTACCCGTGATAGTCATATTGAGAGTTGGTTGGATGCGAGCCTTGATCACGAGACCGTTGATAGTACCAGTTGCAGTACCTGGGAATGTATCATTCCAGACGACAGAACTCGTGAGAGCTCCACTACCAACAACTGTTCCAGTACCAATAGTTGCAGCACTGACTCCAGATACGAGCATCATGCTCGCGAGGAGAGCTCATGAGATGAGCTTATTTGTATTTGTTCGCATATAGAAGGGGTTAAAAAATAATATGCCTACAAATATTAGCATATTATTTTTTATTTGTCAAAAATTTTAGTATTTTTTATATTATCATTTCGAGTACTTGATTTTTGAGTATTATAGCGATGTCTCTGGTCTTTTGTTTCCCATCGATTTCGATTGCCTTGGATTTCTCCGATTGGAATACTGTAATATAGCTATCGATTATCTGTGATTGAGTGTTTCTGATAAATGTTTTCTTATCTTGGCGAGTCATCTTCTTGCCATCTGGAGCGTAGATAAGGGTATTGATGAAGTGGAGTGTGAGGAGTGTTCCATCCATTCTTCATTTTTCTCAGTTTTTGAGGAATTTTTGTTTTTCTTTCCATGCTCGCTTTGTCAGCCTCGTGAGAGACTTCTCAGAATCTATAGTGATATGTATAGTATGAGAACGATCGAATAATTCTTTATAGATACTATTTCTCCACCAGAGGAGACCTATACGAAGTTGCTCCTCACTCATGCCGATCATCAGCCCACGGACTATGAGAGTCTGGAGTCCGCGATCGAGTATGACGATGTGTCATCGCTTCATCGCTGGGATGACCTCTCGCTCAATACGGTAGAGGAGATCAGCTGACTGCATGAATAGGCTCGTCTCTGGTAGGATACGTTCATCGAACTTCTTCAGACTCTCATTCGTCTGGAGAAAGTTTCCAAGAATAGGTGCTGTCTTCCAAGAACTCACAGTAACAGTGTGTCCTTCTTTTTCGAGCATTTTTTTGAGTATCTTGACTTGGGTGGTTTTCCCAGATCCATCAGCCCCTTCGAATACTATGAGAGTACCTGGGAGTGCATGGCAATTGCTGATATTTGGACGCATAGAGATCTTAAGTTAGCAGAGTAGTAGATTGGATAGTTAGCAGTATGATAGGTTGTTATTCCTTGGTTGACTGTACTCACATGAGTCGTACATCATACTTCCTCTCAAAGTATTGAGCAATCTCTGCAATAAATATAGGGGTAGTCTTATATACTGGAGCGGTACCGTCGATAACATGCATACCATTTTGCTCAGCGAGTATATCGTATCATTCGATTACTTTTGTTTGAAATTTTTTGAAACTATCGATGATATTATCAGAATACCTCACGTCCATACCTGCTTCGTAGTGCTTGAGTGGATTGCGTCCGATAGCACGCTCAGCAGCCGTCTCGACAGCAATACGGAAGTAAAATGCAAGATCAGGAACAGGGAAGTAGAGGTCATAAAATGGTTTCAGGTGCTCCATACGTATACCACGAGCATAGCCACGAGCAAGTGCTGTATACATATAGCGATCACATAGAACTACCATACCAGCCTTGAGTGCTCATCGCATCTCCGTGAGATATCTCTCGATAAAGTCAGAAGCATAAATCGTATCGAATACTGCTGCTGGCATATTGATATCGAATTTTTTGAATTTTTTCTGCATCTCGTGCATCTTGATCGATGAGTTCCAGATACTGTGTACACAAAAAAACCCATTAGATTCTAGTAGGTTCTTGGCTATGAGGAGCTGAGTAGACTTACCTGATCCATCAGATCATTCTACGATGATGAGAGTTCCTGGACGTTCTTCAGTAGAGAAGAATATATCATTTTTCATTCAAGGAGTTGTATTGGTTTTTGGTGTATCGATTTTTGTTTTTAGCTGTTGTACAGTAGACATAGGTTGTATAAGAATATTGTCCAATATACTCTATGTAATCGCTCTAGTCAATAGAGATATGTGCTTTCCGCTTGATAATTATTGCAATTATTGAATTCATATATTAGTATTTTACTAATAATCTTATAGAATTTATTTACTATACTGTGCTATCAGATATACAGATGTATGTATATTCTATAAGAAAAAAACATCTAGAATCGATCTGGGACTCTCATGGGTAGAGCTCAGTGAATCAATGGCAATATTACATTTCTCTGTATTGGTCTCATCTAGATATGGATATACTCATCTCAGGATCAGTATTGCCTCGTCACTATTGCACCTGAATAAGTAGAGTGATCTGGCGAGTTCTCTGTATTTCTTTTGGACATAGTAGTCTACTATCTCACGTCCCTGAGGACTCATAGTCCCTAAGGATGTGGATTGTGTGAGATCTATAGATCTGGATCGGATTGTCTCGATGACGCTATTACCACTCGGGACCTCAAGGAGGATCACAGCATATATTGGACAGTCTTCGAGTATCTTCAGGAGAGCATTCTGTGCATGTCATGTCGCTGTATCGAAGTGTCTGAGTATATAGATATGTTTTCACTCATAGGGCATGAGATCAATATCTCAGATACACTTTCTTACGGTTTCTATATTGAATTCCTTCTTATCTTCAGGGATATCATAGATAAAGACATTGCTCACACTTGCCTCTATGAGATCTTCATATGACATGATATGTTGTCCCGTCACGCTAGACAATAGTGTGAATATACTAACTTCGTCTATCATTGCAGGCGTGGATGCGAGACTGGATCTAACTCAATTGATGTAGATGCTCAGTGGAGTTGGAGTCATACTCTTGTAATATATATACTTTCTGTATAATCATTTTAGTAATTCAGAGTATACACTTTGTTATATTTTTCACAAGTTTTATATATGCGTGCTCGTTTTTTTTCACTTGTCATACTCATCTTGCTCGTTGCTGTACCTATTTGAGCATATTACTACTTCACCAATAGTCAGATTGCATCCATCAGTATCTCCACTGGTAGTGGCGTAGTTTTTGTAGCACAACTCTCAGGATCATTTGAACTAGACTGATTACCACTTGCTGACAAGGCTCTCACATATACACAGACATGTAGCGGGTCATGTACAATATCTCCCATATTACCTGCGAAATATAGTCTCACTCTCACAGCAAGTGGTATGACTACTATAGCTGATACTTTTTCTATCGATACAGGAGAAAAGATTGTACGGTCGTATCTCTTCACGGATACTATGGTGTTCCGATCGATGGGCAGTATTGCTCGAGATGATACATTTGCTCTATCTCTCATTGACAACGCTCGAGTAACGAAGATATGAGAATATACTCTGATCGCGACTGATATTCAAGGGCGTGTATGGGTATCGAACAAAAAAGATACGATAGTACAGGTCGGAATCCTATCGAATGAGAGATTTGTCCCTATTCGCAATATCTCTACTCCTATTGTAAGGACTACTATGGATATCACGCGCTCTGTAGTGATCATCAATCTTGCATCATCTCAGACTCTTTTTATCCCAACTGATCTCTCAGGGGAGAAGGAGATACTCATAATTCCTGATAGACCTATTATTTCTGTAGTACCTGGCACTCCATGGAAGATTCTCACTTCGAGTGGTAGCTATGAGCTCTCGGGTGAGCGTCTCATCGAGGATATCAGATTCTCAGACTCGATAGATATATCTCCTCAGATACGTCTCGGATATATCGATAAAAAAGACTCAGCTAAGCTCACACTCGCTAATCTGCCCCTTGGACAATCTCTCCTCATACGTCTCGATCGCAGAACTGGTGAGAGTATTATTGTTGATTCCTGAATCGATATGGTGACATTTTTCAGATACCGAGATAGACCATCCTATATAGATAGCTCAGGGAATGTCCACTCCATAGAGAGCAGATAATCCATATAGATACTAATAACCTACAAAATATGATCATAGATACACATTCACATTGCTACTGGGATACTATGATGCCTCGCATCGATGATATAGTTGTGAATATGAGTCAAACATGAATCACAAAAGCGGTACAAATCGGTTGTGATATAGAGACTTCTGAGCAAGCGATCGATCTTGCTCAGAGATTTCCTGGGATTTTTTATGCTACTGTCGGACATCATCCTGAGACAGCACAAAATCAGGAGATAGGAGATGGACAAAAGGAGATAGAGGAATTCGAAAAACTGGTTGCCGAAAATAGGGATGTAGTCGTTGCGATAGGAGAGACGGGGTTCGATCATCATTATCTCGATGGGACAGCTGGTGGCAATGTAGGTATCGATATGGACGCACTCTCAGATATTGCGAAACAACAGATCGAAAACCAGAAACGGTGGTGGCTCGCACAATGGGAACTCGCGAAGCGATATGATCTCCCACTCGTGATCCACACGCGAGATGCGAGGGATGCGACTGCGGACTTCATGATAGAAAATGGTATAAATCGAGCCGTGATACACTGTTATAGTGAGGATCCAGAGTTTGCCCAGCGGCTCATGGATTTTTCGTCAGAGATATATTTTGCATTCGGAGGGATACTCACATACAAAAAATCTGAGCAGGTACAAGCAACTGCTCAGATGCTCCCATTAAATAGAATACTTCTCGAAACCGATGCCCCATTTCTCTCGCCACAAGCTGTCCGTGGTAGTATCAATGAGCCAGCTAATACTCGATATGTACTCGAAAAACTCATCGAGCTCAGGAGTGAGTCTGCTGAGGAGATCGAGCGAGTTGTATATGAAAATTCTCTCAAGTTTTTTAGGATTAAATAAAAAATCCTTCTCTCAAATATTTGAGAGAAGGATTTTTTTAGTGGTGATCATGTCAGCCTCATCCACTATCGAATATCCCATTAAACAGAAAACTAAACATACCAGTCATAATACCTGCTGCTCCCTTGGTAACACTATGAGATGGTCATCCTCATGATGATTTTGGTGATTCTGAATGTCCGTGATCGTCGTGTCCTCATGACATATATATGATAGTTAAAAACTAATCTCAATCATATGAAAAAAATGGAATTGTCAATATTATTTTAGACTCTCACGAGCACTCTCTGTAACTCCTCGAATTGCTCGATCTGTCTATCGAGTCTTACTTTATTTTTTCCAACCAACTGGTATAGATACTCATATCGACCATCTTCAGACTTGATGGAGTTTCGAGTATGGTAGATCGAAGTGAATCCATCGTGATAGTATGCCCATCGA